>JBBRHV010000099.1:0-2821 GCA_038222225.1 Candidatus Omnitrophota bacterium | reverse complement strand
ACGAGAGATTTGATCCATAGGTTTTGACCTCCATGCTGTTTAGAATAATGGTTTCGCCAGGGGGAGGCAAGTAGTTTTAGCAGATCTCTCTGTAAGAACAGAAGATAAGAATAATAAAATTAAAAAGTTTTTCCAGAACGCCTGGGGCTTGAAGGAGTAGAAATGAAAAAGATCTATTTGGTTTCATACTTTTTCGCGCCGTTGGGGCGTGCAGAGGGGGTCGCCCGTACCCATTTCGCCAAATACCTGCATGAGGCCGGGTGGGATGTCACTGTTATTACTGGTGATAAATACCGCAGTTTTGAAATGAATCTTCAGGCCGATGACTCGCTTCTCAAAATGCTACCATCATCAATAGAAATTAAGCGTTTTAAGAGTGACCAAGGATGGCTTCAGTATGACATCAAAAAGACATTACGACTTAGGCCGAATCTGCGGACATCCTGGATCGATGATGCGATGGCAAATTTTGAAATCAAAGAGGACGGGGTTATTTACTCTTTTGCCCTTCCGGCTGAGAATGCCGTGCTGGCGCACCGGTTGGCGCAAAAATATAAACTCCCGTTGGTCCTTCATTATTTTGATGACTTCTTTGAGGATGACCCGGAGATTGTGAAAGAGGCCATTCATCATGCGGATGCTATTATTGCCATAACGCCTCAAATAAAAAGGAATCTTGAGCAGTTTTACGGATATAATAACGTCAGAATGATCGCCAACGGCTATGCGGATTTTCTGGAATTCCCTCAAAAGCCGGTTGTTGATCATCCAATACGAATTGCTTATGCCGGATCTTTTACTTTCCGTACGCGTCCTGAAATTTTCGCGCGTGCTTGTCAAAGGCTGATAAAGCAGAATCCTGGTCTCGCAAAAAATCTTGAGGTTGATTTTTTCGGCCCGGACGGATATTATTTCTGGTTGTTTTTGCGTCCTTATTTGGGTGCATCCGTTCGATATAAGGGATATTTGCCGTTTAATGATCTTATGGCCGCATTGACCGGATATGATATGGCGCTTGCCACTGTTAAAGGGGACATTTCTTTTGTTTCAAAGGTTTATCATTACTTGAATGCAGGGCTTCCCGTTTTTGCTATTTGTGAGAATGCTGGATTAAAAGAGTTCATTCTTAAAAATCAGATCGGGATTGTCGTGCCTTTGAAAATAGATGAGATTGTCGAACAACTAAAAAATCTCCTGGAGCAGAAGAATCAAATTCTTGCCTGGCGCGAGAACGTTCTAAAAATCCGGGATCAATATGCCTTAAAAAACAGCGTTTTGAAAATTTCTGATATTTTAAATAATTTATCTTAGGATGGGGAGGGCCTTAGAATGAAAATTTTACTTGTTGTGCCTGGCGTGAAAACTTTTTATGGGAAGCCGCGTTATCCGCAATTAGGCATTGCTATGATCGGCGCGGTTTTGCTGTGTGCTAGACACGATGTCCATGCGATTGATATGCGTTTGAGTCCGGGGGAAGATGATATTTTACTCAATGCCCTGCAGGAGCACCGGCCCGATCTAGTTGGATTCTCGGTGACGAACTGGGATTTTTTGAACGCACTGCATTTAGCGAAGGCCGTTAAGGATTTTAATAAGGATATCACCACATTGTTCGGCGGCCCGCAACCAACGTTATGTCCGCAGGAGACCATGGCTAACCCGGAAATCGATATTGTATTAACAGGTGAAGGGGAAAATACGGTCGTTGAGTTGGCTGAAAAATTGGAGCATCATGCGCCGATTGCTGACGTAAAGGGAATTCTATACCGTGATCATGGTCAGATCATCACTACGGGACCGCGGCCGCTTCATGAAGACCTTTCAACGCTGCCATGGCCTGCTTATGAATTGTTCGACCTAAAAGCATATCAAGCTGGCAGAGAAAAGCGGATGGGTATTTATACAACTCGTGGTTGTCCGTATGGCTGTACGTTCTGCACAGGTAAAAAACCCTCATGGGACGGCGAGTCCGTGTCCGTCCTGCGGCTGATGTGGTGAAGGAAATGCGTTATTGGCACGAAACAGCAGGGGTTACTCATATCTGTTTTTTAGAAGATAATACTTTTGGAAAGGAAGGGCGAGGGGAAGAGCTGCTTGATGAAATCGAAAAGGCGAATCTGTCAATCACATATTCGCTTGAGTGCGGAGTTCGTGCGGACACGTTAACGGAGAGCATATGCCAGAAGCTCAAAAAAACAGGCTGCACGGCCGTCGCTATCGGCATCGAAAATGTTGATCCGGATGTGCTGGTGCTCATGAAAAAAGGCGAAACCATTGAAGAGATCACCAATGGCATCCGTCTGGCCAAAAAAGCCGGGCTTTTTGTTAAGGGGTATTTTATTGTTGGCCTGCCCGGCGATACTTCTGAAAAGGTGCGAAAGGCCGTCGAGTTTGCGGACAGAGAAGCCATTGATTTGCCGCGGTTTGCCCTTGCGCAGGCCTTTCCACATACAGAATTGGAAACCTGGGTTAAGGAATTCGGCCATTTTTATATTGACCCGTATGAGTATGTTTTGAACCATACGGATGAGTTTCATGGCGCGGTTCATTATGATTTTAAGGATTTTTCAAAGGACGAGATCTGGAAGGCTTACAAATGGGCTCATAATCAGGCAGAAGCGATTTCTTTTCGGCAGTCTCTGTTGCGCGCATTTGGAAATAGAATCGGACGGCTGCTTAATTTGTTGAACACATTTTTAGTGCGCAAAATCGTTATCTGGCTTTATCAGCACAAAGTCATATCACTCCCCAAATAAATACGTTTGAGCCGAAATTTACAATTTTGACGCTCATGCCCGTTTAAAACGAACTGCAGGATGTG
>JBBRHV010000098.1:0-3123 GCA_038222225.1 Candidatus Omnitrophota bacterium | reverse complement strand
GAGAAGGTCTCTGTATTAGAATAGCAGCAGATCAATAAGGAGACGGATTTTGGAACGCAAGAAGATTCTGATTGTTGACGATGAGCTGGAAATTCTTCAGAGCCTCAAAGAGAAATTTGAGCGGGATGGATATGATGTCCTTACGACGGCATCCGGGCGGGATGCGATCATTCAGACCCGAATTCATTTGCCGGATCTTATTTTAGTTGACATTGTTCTTCCGGACATGGATGGCGCGGAAGTGGTCAAAGAATTGCATGATCATGCCGCAACGATTGCGATTCCGGCCATGTTTCTCTCAGGCATTATTTCCGATAATTCCGATTCCCAGGGAGGCGCTGAGATCATGGTTGCCGGCCGAACGTATGCTGCTTTGGGAAAGCCGTTTACGTACCGGCAGCTGAAAGAAAAAGTGGATCATGTGTTGTCTTTGTCGGAATGATCGTGAGCCGTTTTTTTTAATCCCCCAGTTTTCCCTCTATGAAAACATTTGATTTAAAAGTTGTCCCTGGCGCCAAACGCAATGCATGGAAAGAAGAGGTTTCCGGGATCAAGGTGTATCTAACGGCTCCGGCGATTGATGGACGGGCCAATGAAGCGTTGATTCAATTTTTGGCAAAGAAATTCAATGTCCGCAAGTCTTCGGTAAATCTGATAAGGGGGTTGAAATCCCGCCAGAAAACGGTTACTATAAATGATTCATAAGAGGGACAGATAAGGAGCTCAGGAATGTTATTTAAGAAAATCACTACGGATTATATTTTGGCGATGAAAAGCCGCGAAACGGCTAAAGCACAGGCGTTAAACTTTTTAAGGGCGCAGCTGAAAAATGTGCTGATTGATAAGCGAGTGGACGAATTGGATGATGCCGATGCCATTGCGGTCATCAAAAAGCAAGTGAAACAGCGGCAGGATTCCATTCAGCAATATGAAAACGGCGGCCGGGAAGATCTAGCTGCGAAAGAGCGGTTTGAATTGGACCTGCTTAAAACTTATCTTCCGGAGGAAATGTCTGCCGAAGAGCTTCAGCCGATCATTGAAAAGGCCATCGGTCAGATCGGTGCTTCAGGGATGAAAGATATGGGTGCGGTGATGAAGGCGTTGATGCCGGAGGTGTCCGGCAAGGCTGATAATAAAATGGTCAGTGAGTTGGTCAAACAAGCGTTATCCCGGATTTGACCGAAAGGATGGAAGATGCCGCGGAAAAAGACAGAGGCGTTTAAATATATTCTGGATGAACAGGGCCAGTGTATTTTGCAGGGATACAATCAGGCTAAACCGTTCAGCAATTTTTTTCCCGGGATCGCGGGTCTCTGGGGGACCCCGATGTGGGTGTTTTATGTAAACCGCGGTCAATGTATTTCAAGTTTTGGGATTGAGAGTAAGGATAAGGCCATGCTGGAGTTTTTACCGGCGAATAAGGCCTATCGTCAGACGGCGCTGCATGGGTTCCGCACGTTTGTAAAAGTGAAGAAATCCGGGAAAGTGACGTATTGGGAACCGTTCCAGAACGGCGGGGTTTCTCAGTGTAAGGCAACGCAGACGCTGTCAATGACATCGCATGACCTGACGATCGAAGAGAAACATGACACGTTAGGGCTGACATGCCGCGTGAAGTATTTTACGATTCCCGAAGAAGATTTTGCCGGGCTGGCGCGTCTGGTGACATTTGAAAATAATTCAAAAACTGAGGTCGAACTGGAGGTTGTGGACGGGCTGCCGATGTTCTTGCCGTATGGGATGAGTGACTGGCTGGTTAAAAACATGTCTCGGACGGTTGAGGCTTGGGTCAAGGTGCGGCATTTGGAAGAGAGGGCGCCGTATTATCAATTGAATGTTGAGGTCGCAGACACCCCGGATGTTCGCCATATCCAGGCTGGAAATTTTTATTTTGCGTTTGAAGAAGGAAAGAAAGCGCTTTTGCCGGCCATTGCTCAGGCCGAGTGTGTGTTCGGGCAGGCCACTGATTTTGTTACACCGAAATGTTTTTTAGAAACGTCTCCGTTTAAAGTTCCTTTATCCCAGCAAACCAGCAATCGGACCCCTTGCGCGATGGCGTTTAAGAAATTGGTATTGCCGTCAAAAAAGAAGGCCACGCTGATTTCCGTCATGGGGCATGCCCATTCTTTAGAGCAGCTGCAAGTGATTATTGATCGAGTTACGGCCAAAGGATATATTCAGAATAAGCATGTTCAAAACCGGGATATCGTTTCCGGCATAAAGAATTATGCGCTGACGCAGAGTGCCAATCCGATTTTTGACCAATATGTGAGCCAGACCTTTTTGGATAATGTTTTGCGCGGGGGATTGCCGATCTCTTTGGAGACGCAGGACGGTTGGGTGGCGTTCAATGTGTTCAGTCGCAAACACGGGGATCCGGAGCGTGATTATAATTTCTTTGTTTTATCGTCGACCCATTTTTCTCAGGGAAACGGGAATTACCGTGATGTGAATCAAAACCGGAGGAATGATGTCTGGTTCAATACGGATGTTTCAGATACCAGCGTGATTACGTTCATGAATTTATCGCAGGCCGACGGGTATAATCCGCTGGTGGTGAAGGGGATGTCCTTTTTTCCGGAAAATCCCGGCAGCATGAGAAAGATCTTCCGGGAATGTTTGAAGGGGGATGCCGATGCCCTTGAACCGCTGATCGAGAATGGTTTTCAGCCCGGAGAACTTTTGGCGGTTTTGGACCGGGAAGGATTGAAACTGAAAATCTCGCCGCAGGCATTCTTAAGTCGAACGCTCAGCATCTGTCACAAGCAAACGCTGGCTGATCATGCCGAAGGTTTTTGGGTGGATCATTGGGCTTACAATATTGATCTCATTGAAAGCTATCTCTCGATTTTTCCGGATCATTTTAAGAATATCCTGCTGGATAAGAAAGAGTTTACTTTTTATCACAATGATCATTATGTGCTGCCGCGTGACCAGCGTTATATTTTAACCGAGAACGGGGTCCGCCAATATCATTCGGTAATGGACGGCTCAAAATCCATTCCTGCCAAAGCCGGGCGCTATTTATTGCGCGCAGCTGACGGTGAAGGTGACGTTTTCTACACAACTCTTGCGGTGAAAATATTGTGCCTGATTGCCAATAAGGCGGCCACCTTCGACCCG
>JBBRHV010000097.1:0-3233 GCA_038222225.1 Candidatus Omnitrophota bacterium | reverse complement strand
CCTGATCAATAAAATCCGTGTCATTCAAAGACGTTCTTTCGGAATTCGGAATCTTGAGTATTTAAAACTTAAGGTCATAACGTCATTTATCAAAGATCAACCCCTGTGATTTACCCACAGGAAACGGTGAAGAGCCTTTTTATCTAATTTCAGCAAGACAACAGATTCGAACTTGGTCCACCCATCGACCCTTAAAAGGCACTTTAAGATTGGCACAAATCTGGCACCAAATTAAATGTCATTTTTTTAAATCATTTATAATTAATGGTTTGCGCATCGAGTACCTCACCCTCATAACCTGTGAAGGCCACACGTTCAAATCGTGTCCCCGCAACCATTTAAAGCTAAGCCCTGCCAGTAACTTATGTTATCGGTAGGGCTTTTTTGTTGAAGATCCGCGACTAAAGAACGCAATCATGGCCTCCCCAATGGGTTCGGCCACCTTTATTCACCTTTATGTGCTTGCCTTTTCTCCTCCTCTCCTTTACTATTTATTTTGATGAATCTGTCCCCATTTTAGTTAAAATTTTTACATGCTAGGCCTACTCTCATGATTTCCAATAAAATTAAAAAACTTACTCTTATCCTTTCGTATGTCTTGCCTGCAATCATAAGTATCTCTATTTTTACGTCTATTATTCAAAAAGAATATGTTCAAAGTATAGGCGCGGAGTTCTGTCAATACGGATCAATTGCCAAAAACATTATTCATGGAAAGGGCGCTCTGTCGGGAAGTTTCCAGCCCGTTGATCTGATGATCATGAAGCGCTTTGACTTCCGGACTCAACCACCGTTTCCTGTTTATTATCGCAATCCGCTCCCTTCTCTTTTAACGGCGTTATCGATCTTTATTTTCGGAGAAACAGATTATGCCGTGATCTTTCCTTTTTTTCTTTTTTATATTGGACTTGTCCTGCTGACAAACCATATTGAGCGGAAAATATTCCCCTCCACAGTCTTTCCTTTTGCTGCGATCTTTGTGGCTTGCACTCCCGTGATCGTCCATAGTTCCATTCAATGTTATCCCAATACAATGTTCGCATTTTTTTTCTTGTTGGTTTTATCTATGGCGGAAAAAATAAATCGACTAGATCCGCCGTCCTCGAGATCCTTGTTTTTCTTCGGTTGTATGTGCGGACTCACTTATCTCGTGAGAACTGATTTCATCATTGCTTTACCACTAATATTTATTTACCTTGTTTCGAAAAAAAATTTAGGCCGGATCGGCCGCGCAATGACTCTCATAGGATTAGGATTTTTCTGCCTGAGTTCAATCGATATTTTACATACATACCTGTATTTCCCGGATTTTCGTTTCAGGAGCTACACGTTTTGGGGGAATTTGGCGAATATTTATTATAGTGCCACTTGGCTTCACTATGTTGATTTTAACCCTATGGATATTGTTCGGAAATATTGGCTGGATTTGTTTTATCGCACATTACAAAGGCTCCCCGGATTCACAACCCGCGTCCTGTTGGCGCCTTTTGGTTCTCACGCCAGCCGCTTTGTCTGGTTGGTATTTTTCATTTATCTAATCGGGATCAGCAAGATTTTTCTCACATCCTTATCGAAAAAATGGGCTTTCACTATGGCCATGTTAGGAACTATTGCCCTTGCGTATCTGTCTCTCTTTTCTTTATTGCGCCCTGGGGTGCGTTATTTAATCTGGGTGATTCCTTTTTTGGGAATCGTATTGCGATTTTTTGTCACTGCGATTGCGGGAAGCGCTGCGGTGAGCAAAGAACGAGATGCCGTGCTGAGAATGATTGCCCCAACAACGCTTTGTTGTATACTTTTAATTCCAAGCGCAACGTTCTTTGCTCAAGCCATGAAGGGAAAAACCCGGCATTATGTTTCCGCCCCAACCAAATATTATGGATACGATCAAAATGATGAGCAAATGAGGAATTCAATGAGATGTTCCTTAAAAGAGAATTATCCATATATTAAAAAAGATCTTTCTCCGGACGACATTATCGCCACCAATGATGACGATCTGAACTGGTATACCGGCAAGTTTGCGCTGTCGCTTCCGTTGGAGCAAACAGACTTGGCGGCAATTGAAAAAGATTGGCCAGCTGTTCGATTTATTTATCTGGAACCAACAATTTGGCATAATCCGTTAACCGGAACAAGCGGCATCTATAAAAAATATTTAATAGACAAAAATGGAACAGCGCCTGATACGTTTAGTGAAAAGCTTGCCGCTTTCCTGGATCATTTTCCCGACTATGAAGTTTATAAAGTTTTTAACAACAACGGCGTATTGTTTAAAAAACGCGGCGAGAGTACACAATGAAAAAGCACGGGGGAATGTTCCTGACTATTTATCAATGAGGCGGACGGCTCCTGTTTCAGACTCCCAGCAGGGCTCTGATCGTCGTTCGGGCAGTTTCACTGCCCATGAGCCCAAAAGACGCATGGTCCGGTCCGCGGAGCGGAACCGCGCTAAACTCCTAATAGCGCCCGTATTGTGGTACGCGCGGTTTCCATAATGCCTTTTGATTTTGTGTAAAGTTTATCGTATTCATCGCTAAACACGATATATTTTTGCTCGAACTCTTGATCACCCACACCGTTCTTCTTTTTGGGCTCCTTGATCTCCCGCCATAATAAGGAAAGCATCCGTTCGATTCTCTCGATCTGGTCAATGCATGACCTGTAATTCCTGAACGATTTATTGTCGGACAGACTTCCCAAAGGAGATATGGAAATATTATACCCCCATTTTGCCTCATCATAATTCCAGCATTTAATAAGAAAATTTAAAGTCTGTTCATAGGCAAAATTTCTGTTCTTGATTAACAGATCGCGCAATACCGATGTTTTGATGTTCAGAAATTCGGATCTCGGCCGATGAAGCGGCAAGGACCGGATGCTTTGTGAGATTTCAGGGAACCAATTAGCCAAAAGGGAATAGGTGCCATACGTATCGACCAGGCTCTTTGCGCTGTACTTGTCCCCTGTTCCGAAATCTCCGATGGCAATATCTGAACTTGTTATTTCAATGAAGCTCCCCAGATTCTCATAGAACTCAACATCCTCTTCCACATAATCCAGATCACCCGGCAACTGAACAATTCTCTCAACTTCAGGATAATTGTCCAGCACATGGCCCCAGCCGGCCAACCACGTCTGACAGGTATCAACAGCCCACGTCTGCACAACCTCAAGGGTTTTGTATCGTTCATCCTTGATGAAAGAAGCGGCATCCTGCCTGATCACCGTAT
>JBBRHV010000096.1:0-3461 GCA_038222225.1 Candidatus Omnitrophota bacterium | reverse complement strand
ATTGCCCCCATGCCTCCTTGTGTCATAAACCGCTGGGTTTTACTTATTTGCAAACTCTGGGCCGCCCACATCTGATTCTGCCCAACATCAACACATACCGTCGCATGTTTAGGCATGATTTCTGACAAAACATGCATAAAGAAATTAGGGTGAATTTCTTCTTTCGAAGGAAAAGAAAAAGAAGGATACTTTTGACTCCAAAGATTTATAGAAGAACTCCATTGCCGCAGCCCTGCCTTACTATAAACCTCTATTTGTTTATTTAATTCATTAAGAAAAATCTTAATATCCGCATGAACTGCAACATCAGTCTTAACCCTAGTATCTTTCAATTCATGCAAATCGATATCTACGCGGACCATTTTAGCCTGCCGAGCAAACGTGTCCGGGCAAGTTCCAGTTTGCCTGGTATCCAGTCGTGTCCCCAAGGCAAGAACAAAATCAGCATTGGCAATCGCAAGATTAGCACAACGATTTCCATAAGTTCCAATCATCCCGGAGAACAACCTATGATCATTAGGAAAAGCATCTTTTCCCATCAAAGTCGTAACGACTGGAATACCTGCTTTAGCAACCAAGGTCTTTAGCTCACATTCAGCCTGAGACAACCGAACTCCTCCGCCAACTAAAATTAAGGGCCGAGCTGACTTTCTTAAAAACCCCAACGTTTCCGTTATAACTGAATTTTTAATTCTTGAAGAAACAGCTCGCGATGATTTATTAGAAAACGATTTCAACTTATGCGGATCGATCTCTGCCCTCTGAACATTCATCGGGATATCCAGCAAGACTGGCCCTGGTCGACCGGACTTAGCAATAAAAATCAATTTTTCGAGATAATATCTGATTTCCTCCGGATTTGTCAACAATACTGCCTCTTTAACTATTGGCTTCACCATTGAAACAATGTCTGTTTCTTGAAAGCCAACCTGTCGAATCGGACGATCAAATTTAAACTCATAAGTATTCACCTGTCCCGTAATAAACAGGCACGGAATGGAATCAAAAAAGCAACTTCCAATGCCGGTCACCATGTTTGTGGCTCCCGGACCACTCGTTGCCATAGCCACTCCAATGCCATTTTCCGAACGCGCATATCCTTCGGCAGCAAAAGCCGCGGCCTGTTCATGATGCATTGAAATGGCAACAATATCTTTACGATCATAAAGCGAGTCCAACAAATGAGTAATTGCGCCACCACAAATCTCAAAAACATGTTTCACCTTTTCCCGAACAAGAAAATCAATGACATAATCTGAAAGCCTCATAAACACCCTTTCCATTAAACATAGAACTCAATATTTACATTAACCCATTTAAAATTTTTTTTAATCCAATCTGCCATTTCCCAACGCCGCCCTGCAGGTCAAACAGCGCCCTCAAATCAGCTTTTCCCGGATTTCTTCCATCCCTTGCAGATCACTCATCTCTAAAGGAATCCGCAAATCATAAGAAATATCCGGTTTGGAGTTATTTCCGATCCAAACCACCTTGATCAGATCAGAATCAACGATCGCTTGAATGACATTTAAATCATTTTGTGAAAATTCGATTCCCGTCACGATCAAAATCATCCCCGCATCCAGCATCAAGTTGGCCACCTCAGCCAAACGCCGCAAATGCTCCTGCCCCATGCCCTCCTGATCCTGAATATCCGCATCCACCCCATGGATCACATTGCCGATGCCCAAAAAATAAACCAGCCGGCCCTGCTCAAACAGTTTCTTCTCCAGGGCCCGCGCAATATCCTTGCGCCGCTCTCCCGCCTCACCCGTAATAAGAATCAGCCGCGGCTGCTGGCCGTATCGTTCCTTGCGCTGTTCTTGCGCAATATCGCTTTTGATCCATTTGTAATTTCTATAAAATGCCTCGTCACGAAATTGTTCGAATTGATCCTCAAAACCTTCTAAAATGATACCCCCGCCGGCAATGTGATAGCCGTCAACCAAAACAAAACGGCCTGTTTCCTTCGTCAGATCGATCCGGTCAAAGGCAACCGCCCGCTCAAGGCACAGCACAACTTCCGCGGCCTGATGACGCAAAACACGCTCACCGCCAAAATGCTCGGTCAGATCAACCGCATCGATCATTTTTAAAATTTCCTCAACCCAGCAAACGGTTTTAGCAGTTCCGATCTTAAGAACATAGCGTTTGGACTTGCAAAGATCGTCTTTGCCCAACCAAAAAATGTTGGCCTTCACTCTGGAGCTGACTTTAGGTGCAGACTCATGCGACAGGACAGCGACATCTCCCCGGCGGACATACACCTGATCGGCCAGGGTAAGGCCTACGGCTTCGCCGGAAGATGCCTGCGTCTTTTGCGGGGCAGAAAACCGCTCAATGCCGGCCACGATACTTTTTTTCCCGGAAGGATAAAAAACAATTTCATCTCCAACCGATATTTGCCCGCTGGCAACGGTCCCGGCAATGATGCGCCGGTCATCGCCGAAATTGGTGAATTTATAAACATCCTGCACCGGCATACGAAAAGGAAGCTGTTTATTTGAAATGCCGCTTTCAAGCCGGTCCAGGGCCTCCAAAACCGTCGGCCCCTGGTACCACTCCATCTGCGCTAAACGTTCGACGATCATGCCCCCCTGCCGCGCGTCAGCGGGAATAAAAACGACCGGCTCAATATCAACCTTTAACAGAAACTTCTGAAATTCATCAACAAGCTGATCAAAAACTTTTTCGCTGTAATCAACCAGATCCATTTTGTTCATCACAACCACGACTTGCCTGATCCCCAGCATCGAAAGCAAATACCCGTGCCGCTTGGAATTTTCGCGGATCCCCTCTTTGGCGTCGATCACAAGAAGAGCAGCCTCCGCGCGCGCCGCGCCCGTCACCATGTTCTTTAAAAATTCAATATGGCCCGGCGCATCAATAATAATATATTTGCGCTTCTGCGTTTTAAAAAAGACCCGTGCCGAATCAATGGTGATCCCCTGCGCCTGTTCATCCTTCAAGGCGTCGATCAAAAAAGCATATTCAAACGGTTTGGAATTTTTCTGACAATTCGCCTTCACCTGCTCAAGCTTGCCCTGCGGCAAGGAATCCGTATCCGTCAAAAGCCGGCCGATGACCGTGCTTTTGCCGTGATCCACATGACCTACGACCACAATGGGGAGCAATTCTGTTTGAGACAGTTGAGTGGTTGGAGTGGTTGAGTTGGAAACAGTCATATTTTATCCATCTTTTTAATACTTAAATTTAATGAAAATAATTGTCATTCCCGCATAGGCGGGAACCTATTAATAAAAATTATTATAAAGATCATCCCAATTTGGATTAATTTCTTCAAGCAATCTAAGTTTCCATGCACGATTCCACTTCTTTAGCTGTTTCTCCCGGCGAATTGCATCATTAACGTTATTAAACTTCTCAAAATAAACCAGCCATCTACTTTGTACTTTTTAGTAAAACCTTCAACTAACCGCTTCTTATGCTGAGCTATTCTT
>JBBRHV010000095.1:0-3756 GCA_038222225.1 Candidatus Omnitrophota bacterium | reverse complement strand
GGGGGCAGATGAGGAATCGGTAAAACGATACATCGATTATCAAGGTCGGGAAGACCGAGGACAAGCGCAGCTGGAATTTTAGCTGCGCTTGCAAAGTCAGAATTATAAAGAAACCGCGGCCGTGAGGCCGTGGAGTTTCATATGATCTCACGGAGGACACGCAAAAAAGACGAAGGCTAGTTCGGGTTCTATACATCATTTCCAGAGAAAGATTTAGAAAGATGATGGCTCCAAGGAGGGCCAATGGGACTCCTTGAAACCCCGCTGGGGTCGTTGAATAAAAAGCCGCCAAAAAAGGCGGATTTCTTTTTTTAACAGCGCCGTTGAGTCCAGAGACGGCTTTTCTGGAAGAACACAAGACAAAAAGAAATAATGGGTATATAATTTTCACAGCTTATTCACCGGCTGTGGAAAAAGGATGGATTATGAAAGCTGCTGTTATTCAAATGAACTCCGGAGCGGACAAAGAGAAAAATGTCCGTCAGGCATATCAGTTGGCTGAAAAGGCCTGTTGCGTCGGAGCCAAACTGGTTGTGCTGCCGGAAGTTTTTGTTTATCGAGGCCCCTTGGACGGGAAACAGAAAAAAAAGCTTATTGTAGAGCGCTTGCGCGGTCCGCTGGTTCGGGGCTTTTCCGATTTGGCGAAAACAAAAAAGGCATGGCTTGTGTTGGGATCTGTATATGAACAAAGCCAGCGGCCAGGCAAACTGTATAACACCTCCCTGGTCGTGTCTCCAGAAGGAAAAATAGCGGCGGTGTATAGAAAGAAACATTTATTCAACGCTCGCCTGACAAAGAAAAGCGTGAGTGAAGACCGTCATTTTATCGAGGGTAAAAGCACGGTCTCGGTGGAACTGGACCGCTTCCGGATGGGTTGCGCGATTTGTTATGATCTTCGTTTTCCGAGGATGTTTCAGCAGTATTATGAACAGGGCTGCAGCATATTGGCGATACCGTCGTCATTTACAGCTGAAACCGGAAAAGCACATTGGGAAATTTTGTTGAGGGCCCGGGCGATTGAAACACGCAGCTATGTTTTAGCTCCTAATCAATGGGGCTGCGACGGCAATGGCGTGGAAAGCTACGGTAACAGCATGATCGTCGGTCCTTGGGGCGAGGTCTTGGCCAGGGCCGGAGCCAAGAAAACAACAATTTTATATGCTGATCTTTTTTATGAAGAAATCAACAAGGCGCGGAAAAAATTGCCGTAATTGTTCAGGAGAATTCTGATGGTTGAAAAAATTAAAGTCGCAGTCACCGGGGCCGCCGGACAAATTGGGTATTCATTAATATTCCGTTTAGCCTCAGGAGAAGTTTTTGGGGAGAAAACGAAGGTTGATTTGAGCCTGTTGGAAGTGGAGGCGGCGTTGCCTGCAGCCGAAGGTCTGATCATGGAGCTGCAGGATTGCGCGTTTCCCAATTTAGGGCAGATTTCTTTGTCAGCTGATCCTGCTAAAGCGTTTACGGATGCGGATTGGGCGCTTCTGGTTGGAAGTTTTCCCCGCAAGGCCGGCATGGAACGGGGAGAGCTTTTGAAGATTAACGGCAGCATTTTTATTGAGCAGGGCAGGGCACTCGACGCGGTTGCCAAGGATTCTTGTAAAGTCTTGGTTGTCGGAAACCCTTGCAATACAAACGCTTATATTGCTAAGGAAAGCTGCCGCAGGATTTCTCCGCGCAATTTTTTTGCGATGACCCTTCTTGATCAATATCGGGCGCAGTCACAGCTTGCTTTAAAGGCCGGCGTTGCGGTTTCGGATGTTCAAAATGTAGCGATTTGGGGGAATCACTCCGCAACTCAATTTCCTGATTTTTATCATGCCACCATTTCTTCGAAGCTGGTCCTTGAGGTTGTTGGGGAGGAACAATGGCTAAAAACAACATTTTTAGAAACGGTTCAAAAAAGAGGCGCGGCCATTATTCAGGCGCGGGGGAAGTCTTCCGCGGCATCAGCGGCCAATGCAATTATTGGGACCATACAGAATCTTAACCGGCCGACACCGCAAGGGGCGTGGTTTTCGGTGGCGGTTGAGTCCGATGGCAGCTATGGCATCGATGAGGGACTTTTGTTCGGTTTTCCGGTGTGTTATGACGGTTTGCAGTGGAACATTGTTCAGGGACTTCAGCACAATGATTTCGCGCGTGGAAAAATAGCACAGACCCTTCAGGAGCTTCGGCAGGAGCGCGACGAAGTTCAAGTACTTTTAAAATAAAAAAACAAGTGTCGGTGTGTCTCTTTATGGAAAAAGTTGATTTTTTCTTGTGTTCACTCTTAGTCATAGTGTATACTTAAATTCATAAATTAAAGAAGGAGGAGAGATTGCCTATTTATGCTAATAGAAGAATTGGTCTTTGTGTTTTGGTGTTGTGTGTTTTATCCTTTCAAGGGTGCGATCAAGTTCAAAAACTTACCGAGCGGTTTTCCTCAAAAAAAGAAAAAGCAGTTTCGACGCAGCAACAAGAACCGACCGTTGATTCTGTGGTTCAGGTTTCGGCGCCACCGCAGCCGGTATCTATGGACAATGTTATTGTCCGTGTCGGCAATTGGTCATTAAGCAAGGACGACTATGAAAAGCGCGTGAAAGCGCTTCAGGAGATGATCCCGGATTTTGATCCCCAGAATAAAGAGCAGGTCCAGTTCATTGTTGAAGAACTGCTTCAGCAGCAGCTGTTTGTTCAGGATGCTTTGCGTAAAGGACTTGATAAAGATGAGGATATGACGATTGCAATAGAAGAATTCCGCAATTCTTTGTTGGCGCAAAAATTAGCAGCAGAGCTTCTAAAAGACGTTTCCGTTTCGGAAAGCGAAACGAAAGCGGCCTATGAAGAGTTTAAAGATAATTTTACGACTCCGTTTCAGTGGAGGGTGAGAGAGCTTGCCGTGAAGACCGAAGAAGAGGCTCAGGCGGTTCGTAATCAGCTGAATCAAGGCGCGTCGTTTGCAGATGTTGCCCGGGAGAAATCGATTTCTCCAAGCGCTTCTAAAGGGGGAGATTTAGGGGGCATGGCAATAGAAAATTTTGAGTTTGAAAAAATGGCGCAGAATGTGTTTATTCTCGAGCAGGGACAGACCAGCAATTATTTTAAGGGACCTTTAGGGTATTATATTGTTAAGATTGAATCAAAGACGGGGGGAGAGGTTCAGGAGTATGAAAAGGTTCGTGAGGCGATTGAACAGGAGCTTTTGGCTCAAAAACAGCAGGAGACGCTTTTCAAATATCTGGAGGCTCTTCGAGCGGAGATCCCCAACGAGATCAACAGAAAATTACTAGGGTTAAGTGAGACGCCAGCAGAGCCGGCACAGAAATAAAAGGCGCATGAAGCAGAAATTTTTATAAATGCGGAATTTAAAATTTAATTTATAGGAGATCCGTAATGAACCTAGAAAACAAAAAACAGATCGCTATTATTTTGTTAGCCGTGGGTCTGGGGTTGGTGGCGTCGGTTTTAACAGCGCAGTTTGTCGACATGAAAATTGCAGAACAACGCCAAGCCTTGACTGAGGAAATTAAGCAGAAGAATGTGGCACCCTTGGTCAGGCAGATTCAGGAGATAGAAAAACAAATGGCAGATATGGCGGAAGAGCAACAGCGGCTTGCTGCGATACGGGTGGCTCAGCCGGCGCCCGGATCCACCGGCGGAGAAGGATCTGCTCAGGCCAACGCTGCAGCAATCGCGGCAGTCAGCAAATCAACGCTGTCCCTGATGACGCCTTCCGGGAGGCGGGCGTATACGGTCATGATTGATTCTTTGTCC
>JBBRHV010000094.1:0-3899 GCA_038222225.1 Candidatus Omnitrophota bacterium | reverse complement strand
CGGTCGGTTTTGAAAATATGCCGACTGCTTTTTTTAAGATGTCACGCTCCATCTCAACATCACGTAACTGCCGCCGTAACGCCGCCAACTCTGTCAAATGACCTTTACCGGGAAAAGCCTTCTCCCCGTGATCGCTGAACTTCTTCTTCCACATATACAACTGATTCGGATGAATCCCTAAACTTTGCGCTACTTCCGATGTTTTATGACCACCTTCCGTGATCATTTTGACCGCAGATATCTTGAACTCCCGGTCAAACCGCTTCTTTTTTCCGTTTTCCCCTTCCATTGGACACCTCCGTTTTTTGAGCTGGTCTTTATACTAAAACCTTCTCTTCGTTATGTCCACTTTTTCGGGGGAAGATCAAAGCCACTCTCTTCGCTTTTTCTCCTGATAAGCATCTAAGTTTTTTGTCGCCTGATGACTGACAAACCGATCATAGACAACCAAAACTCGATCCGCTATGAAAGACCTTTTTCGAAGGGCAGCAAACGGCAAAGGCAATCGATAAACAATCTTGCCGTCTTCTAAATATGGCCTGACCGCATGATTGTTATAGGGGTACCCTCTCAAATCCAAATCGTATAAATTATTAGCATAATCATTGCCGCAAAATTGTATCAAAATCAACTGAGGATGAATTTTGTCAATAAACTCATCAAGAATCATAAATTCCTGCAATGAACCATACCCCCCGCCTCCATAAACAAAAAGTTCCAAATCTCCGAACTCCTGCTCCAGATATGAGTACCACTCCTCGCCATTTGATACCAACCTCATCAAAGTAAAAGAATCTCCGATGATAAACATTTTTATTTTTTTTGTGTCGACATCTCCCCATCTTTTAAACCCGTTTCTAAAATATCTAACCGCGATTGTCCTTCTATCGCCGAGGGAGTCTTCCACAATGCTGTTTACCGTAGTGTTATCGCCAGCAGCCCAATTTTTGTTCGGAAGATAAACGGGAGGGAAAATCGCCCTCAAGATCAAATCGCTCGCAAATAAAAAAAATAACGTTGAACATAATAAGAGCCAACGTTCCCTTTTTCCGGTTTTTTGTTTTTGCATATGAGTGGGAAGATTAAAATTTCTATGGTTAGTACGGACCCTGTCTAAATAAACTGTTAGGATTGATGCTCAATTTAATCTGCACACGAAACAAGCCCTTCGCAATTATTTTATCGCAAAGGGTAAAAGTTAAACTCAAAAATTCTTCCAGATTCCGCCAGGGACGTCCCAAAAACTTATTGCATACCGACGACCAGTTTAAAACCGGTTTCATGACTCCTTAATGCGATTATCTCTGTTGAAAGCTACCAAGTCTGGACAATAGAATTCATGGTAACAGCCACGGTTGCCCGTACCCAGGAGTAGGTTGCTTTAGTTGCCTCAAAATCCGGGCCCGAGGTTAAAAAAGCTGCTGTGCCCTTAATCAGAAATCCAGCACCAGGGCCATTCTTGCCAGTCACCTTGCTACTGCCCAACGTAATTAAAACATTGTTATTGGTTTCAATATTAGATTCTGTGCGGTGCATATACCCGGCTGGAATCAACAAACGCTCATCAGGTGTTATTCGTAAATAACTGTTCCAAGTGTTAACCATATGCGGACCATCTTTGCCCAAGGTAGCAATTGCAACCACCCCATCCTTTTTCATTATCTCAAGCAACTTTTCTGGTATCATAGCAACTGTCTCCTTTAAAATTTCCCACTTGCATTTAGGATAAACGGCATAATTTATAAAAACGTAAAAACATTATACTTCCTGCCGTCAATCTTGCCCACAAAATTTAAAAAGCTCTAACCTCCATTCAAGGGCAAAGAAAAACCGTTGCAAATTATTACTCACAACGGGTTGCTTAAGGGGGTCGCTGGCTCTCGGAATTTAGGAACTTAATGATCAGCCAGCCGACGCCGTTTAATCCGTTATTTTACCAAGGCGCCTCATCGCAACCAGCATCCAATTGCGTATAAAACTATTGTTCATTTAAGGCGTATCGAACAGCCCTTGCCGCTCCCTCTCTTTTGACGATACCCAAACGGACAAGCGGGCCGATCAGCTGATTAACGCGTGCGCGGTTGATCTTCATTGTTTTCCCGATCGCTGGCGCGCCTAAAACACCTTTTTTCTTGAGCAGAGCCAAAAGCTCTTCCTGCTTGGGCGTCAACGATATCCCTTGCAACGAAAGCGTCCCCGCCTTGATCCTGTTTTGCACATCATCATGCGCCCAAGCCAATCCTTGGGCGATATATTCCACCCAATGCGTAAAATCACCATCCATATCACGCGTCTGTTGGATCATGTCATAATAACGGGGCCGATCCTGCGCGAAGAAATCATCAAGGCCCAACGTGCAAAGCGGATCCATTCCTTTTTCCCAAAGAAGCCACTGCTCGGCCGCTCTGGCCACGCGGCCATTGCCGTCCACAAAAGGATGGATTGTCAAAAACTCATGCTGAAAAATTGCGCTTCTGGCCACCGGATGCAAGGATTCGTCATTCGCCCAAGCAAAAAGCGATTTCATGCGTCCCGAGACCTGTCCCGGAGGCGGCGGGGTAAAAATAACTTTATTGCGGGCATCCACGACATAATTCTGGACACTCCGATACTGGCCAGAGCGATCTTTGGCCAAAAGCCCCTTTATCATACACGCATGCACAGCCAAAAGCCCTTTTTCCGTAACCGGCTTACGTTTCGTCTTTAATATCTGCCTCATGGCCTCGACACAATTAGCGACTTCTTTTTTCTGCTTCTCTTCAACCAGAAGATCCTTGCCGTCAACGACGGCCCGAACTTGAGCCAAAGACAGGAGATTCCCTTCGATCCATGTCGATGAATGAATGCTACGGGCAAAAGCGTCCCGCTCCAAGGGAGTCTTGACTGAAACCTGAAGCCGGGAACTTCTGACAAGCGCACCCGCCATGGCGATCTGCTCAAACAATTTTAAAAGGTATGGGGTTATTCGAAATTCAGCCTTAAACATGATACAAGTTTACCATATCGTATAGGTATTGTATAGGGAATTGTATAGGGCAAGCCGCCCAAAATAGAAACCTGATGATCCACAAACCAACGCCGTTAATCCATTGTTTTATCAGACCAGCCACGGACACTGGAACAGAAACGGGCCATAATCGAGCGAGAAGAAGGTTCGGGCTTGAGTGTCAGACAGCAATGCGAGCTTCTGGGATTAAATCGGTCAACGCTGTACTATGAGCCGGAGCCGTGGAGCGAGGATAATGTGCGGCTGATGAACCTGATTGATGAACTGTTCACAAAAAAGCCAAGCCTTGGAGTAAGGCAGATGATGTGGCGGATTAGGGACAGAGGCACTTGGGTCGGCCGTAAACGTGTCCGGACATTGATGCGGCACATGGGGCTTTTTCCGATTCTTCCGAAGAGGAATACCAGCAAGCGCAACCCGCAGCATCCTGTTTATCCGTATCTGTTGCGGGATGTGCCAATCATTCGGGTGAATCAGGTTTGGAGTATGGATATTACATATATTCGCTTGGGTAAAGGTTTCGCGTATCTGACGGCAGTCATGGACTGGCACAGCCGTTATGTGATCGCCTGGCGGTTGTCGAACACGTTAACGGCGGACTTTTGTGTGGAATGTCTCAAAGAAGCGTTGCAGTACGGTAAGCCTGAAATCTTTAATACAGATCAGGGATGCCAATTTACGAGTGCGGAATTCATCAGGGTTTTGGAAAGCGCAGGAATCGCTATTAGCATGGATGGCAAGGGTCGGGCGCTTATAATGCCCCCGGAAAACTGGACCACAAAAAGGCAAGAGTTAGGTATAATCTAACGTAGTCAAGGAGGTCCAGAATGGGCAGAATAAGAAGAAGTTTCAGTAACGAGTTTAAGGCCAAGGTGGCGTTGGCGGCGCTTAA
>JBBRHV010000093.1:0-4429 GCA_038222225.1 Candidatus Omnitrophota bacterium | reverse complement strand
TGGCTGACCCGGGAACAGAGGTTGCGGGTAGTTTTTACCGGCTCCCCGGATGAAAATGTGATGGTTGAGAGCATACAGTCTAAGATGAGCATGACATCGTTTAATGTGTGCGGGCAAATCAGTTTTCATCAGTTGGGAGTTGTTTTTCAGAAAAGCGTTTGTGCGTTGGTGAATGACAGCGCGCCGATGCATTTTGCCAGCTATTTAAACGTTCCGGTGGTGGCGTTGTTCGGTCCATCAGACCCTTTGATTTATGGGCCTTGGTCAGAAAACAGTTCGTGGATTCGTGTTGCGGAAGGGTGTGAAGGCTGCCAGAACAATGATTGTGATGCTGTGCACACTTGTATGGCCGCCATCACGGTCGATCAGGTGAAGGAACAGCTGAGCGCATTGCTGACAACAGTAGGAGCGATTTGAGAACGCTGATGGATGAAAAGCAAAAAAATATTTTGATCGTCCGTACGGACCGCATCGGGGATGTTGTTCTGACAACGCCGGCGATCGCTGCGTTGCGCAACCATTTTCCGAATGAACGCATTTCGATCTTGGTTTCCGCGCAAACCGTTGATCTGGTGGTCGGGAATCCAAATCTGGATGATGTTCTTGTCGATGATCGAAGGGGAAGAAACCGCGGGCTTTTTGGTTTTTGGCAGCTTGTCATGTTTTTGCGAAAAAGAAAATTTGATATTGCCATCAATTTCCATACGAAGCGGCGGACCAATCTTCTTTTGTTTTTGGCCGGCATTCCGCAACGGATCGGATATCGCAATGAAAAGTGGGGATTTTTATTAACGGATCCGCTGGAGGATGAGCGGGCCTCCGGAATAAAGCATGAATCCCAATACTGTCTGGATGTGCTGCAGATGTTGGGCGTCGATGAGCCGGCCGCGGATGCGTATGTGCCTGTTCAGGAGCAAGGTCGGATTTGGTTTGAGGAAGAATTGAAGCGTCGGGAGTTTTTTCACGCGAGACCCTGGATCGTGATCCATAGCGGCTCGAGTTGTCCGACAAAAAAATGGCCGGTGTCCTGTTTTGCGGAACTGATGACGCTACTTGAAAAAAAATATCAATGCGGTTTCATTTTGATCGGAGGGGCGGACAATTGTGAAACGGTTCAGGAGTTATTGGCCCATTATGGAAAAGAGGGCGTGCTGAATTTAACCGGTCAGGTGTCGTTAGCGCAGTTGGTTGCTGTTTTGAGCTCTTGTGATTTGCTTGTGTCCAACGATTCCGGACCGGTTCATATAGCAGCGGCTTTAGGGATGGCCGTGGTTTCCATCTTTACCCGTAACCAGCCGGGAATCAATCCTCAGCGATGGAAGCCGTTAGGTGAGCGTTCAGTCTTTGTGGCGCCGGCACTGGACATGAGTCTTTCGTTCGTCAGCGGAAGGGTGAATAACACGCAATACTTGTATCAGATTACACCGCAAGATGTTATGGCAGCAGTTGACGCTGTATTTTAACTATGCTAAAATCACAGCTTCTTATCGGCATATTTAAAGGAGTATATTTTGCCTACTTATAATGCTATTATTTCAAAGTTTAAGAACAAAAAGATTTTAGTGATCGGAGACATCATTCTGGACCGATATATCCAGGGGAGTGTTTCCAGGATTTCTCCGGAGGCTCCGGTTCCGGTTGTGCTGGAAGAATCATTTTCCTATCAACCCGGTGGCGCGGCAAATGTTTCGCATAATCTCGCGGCCTTAGGCGCACGGGTCATTCAAGTTGGAAAGACCGGCGTTGATTTTGAGGGGCAATTATTGAAACGGGATTTGAAACGCAAAGGCATTGATATCAGCGGTATTTTTTCTGACAAGAAAATTGCCACGATTACAAAAACCCGAGTGATCGCGCAACATCAGCAGGTGGTACGCATTGACCGGGAGAGACCGCTCGTACGGTCCGATAAGGCTGTGGATCGAAAGATCGCCTTGTTCATTGAGGATCATCTCAAAAAAGTCGATGCGGTGATTATTTCCGATTATGGGAAAGGTCTGATCACTCCTGAGATGGTTGAAGCTGTCAGAGATCAGTCCTTGTCGTATAAAATTCCGATTACCATTGACCCGAAGGTTGAACATTTCGGTTGTTATAAAAATGTGACCTGCATCACCCCGAATTTAAAAGAGACTGAAAATGCGATCAGAAATATTAAAATTCGAGAAGCGGATGCCCATGATTTAGGGTTAAGCAGCGACCGTCTTTATTCGATCAAGGATATTGAAAAGGCAGGGGAGAGACTTTTAAAGTATTTAAATTTGGAGTCGTTATTAATCACGCTTGGTGAGCGCGGTATGCGATTGTTTGAGAAGGGGAAAAAACCGTATGTCATTGAAACCCGCGCGCAGGAGGTTTTTGATGTGACGGGTGCGGGAGACGCGGTGATCTCAGTATTTACGTTAGCCTTAACGGCGGGAGCGAGTAAACAGAAGGCGGCAGAATTAGCGAATTATGCGGCGGGTGTTGTGGTGGGTAAGATGGGGGTGGTGGCGGTGTCACCTCAGGAATTGTTGGATGCAACAAAAGGGGACGCATGAAAGCAATCGGCGTGATTCCTGCCCGTTGGGCGTCAACCCGGTTTCCCGGGAAAGTCTTGGCGGACATTCATGGCAAGCCTATGATTCAATATGTTTGGCAGCAGGCCAAAAAAGCTAAATTGCTGAATGATGTGATTGTGGCTTGTGATGATGACCGTGTTTTTCGGGCCGTGGAAAGTTTCGGTGGAAAAGCGGTGATGACATCCATGGACCACCCGTCAGGAACAGACCGAATCGCAGAGGCGGTGGGTGACCTTAAGGTTGAGGTGGTTGTCAATATTCAGGGAGATGAACCTCTGATTTCTCCGGATGTGATTGATCTGCTGGTTGAAGCGGTTTTGAAGGACGAAGATGCCCCGATGGCAACGGTCGTTAAGCGAATCCTGCAGCCTGCCCTGTTGGAGAATCCCAACGTCGTGAAGGTCGTTTTCAATCGCAAGCAGGAGGCGCTATATTTTTCGCGGTTTGCAATTCCGTTTAACAGAGAAGGAAAAAATTTTTCAGAGACGGTTTTTTATCAGCATCTCGGATTATATGCCTATCGCCGGGATTTTTTAATGAAGTTTGATCAGCTTCCAAAGTCCTTGTTGGAGGAAACTGAAAAGCTTGAACAGCTGCGGGTACTGGAGGCGGGATATCGCATACGGATTGTTGAAACCGATTATGAAAGCATCGGCGTCGATACGCCGGAGGATCTAACAAAAGTCATTCAGATGATTCCGGGAGAGATCAATGGTTAAACGCGTGACAGTCGGAAATATTGTGTTTGGGGATCAAAAACCTTTTGTTTTAATCGCCGGGCCCTGCGTCATTGAAGATGAAGGGACGGTCATGACGATCGCTGAAGCGTTGGTGGATATCACCGCGCGGCTGCAGATCCCTTTTGTTTTTAAGGCCAGTTATGATAAAGCCAACCGCACCTCCTTGAAATCATTTCGAGGGCTGGGGATTAAGAAGGGACTGAAAATTCTGCAGAAAGTTAAGAAGAATTTTGATGTTCCGGTTTTAAGCGATGTTCATTCTCCTCAGGAGGCGGAAGAGGCGGCGGCGGTTTTAGATATTTTACAGATCCCTGCCTTTTTGTGCCGTCAGACCGATCTTTTGGTCGCCGCCGCGAAAACGAAGCGGGTCGTGAATATTAAGAAGGGGCAATTTTTGGCGCCTTGGGATATGGGGCAGGCCGTGGCAAAGGTTGCGGAAAGCGGCAACAAAAATATTTTGCTGACCGAGCGCGGATCCACATTTGGGTATAACACATTGGTGACTGATTTTAGGTCATTGCCGCAGATGAGGGATCTGGGGTATCCGGTCATTATGGATGCCACGCATAGCGTTCAGCAGCCCGGCGGATTAGGAAAATTTTCCGGCGGAAAAAGCGAATTTATTCCTCTGATGGCCCGCTGCGGAGTGGCGGCCGGATGTGACGGTGTATTTATGGAAGTTCATACCGACCCCAAAAAAGCACGGTCGGATGGACCTAATATGATTGCCGTGGATCAGCTGGAGGGCGTTTTATTTGATTTGATCGCGATCGATGCTGTTATGAAACGCAAACGATAAGGATGGCGCATGTCATTGTCTAAAGCAAAAGAGTTGATTTTAATCGAGGCGGAAGCAGTCCGCGGTCTTGTGAAGAAGCTGGATCAGAATTTTGAGCGCGCGTTGGATTTGATCATGAAATGCCGGGGACGTTTGATTGTTTCGGGGATGGGCAAGACCGGGATTGTCGGCCGGAAAATAGCCGCCACGCTTTCTTCAACCGGAACGCCGAGTATTTTTATGCACAGCGCTGAAGCAGTTCATGGGGATTTGGGGCAGGTGACCCCGGAGGATGTCGTGATCGTGATTTCCACCAGCGGAGAGACGGAAGAAACCACCCGTTTGATCCC
>JBBRHV010000092.1:0-5275 GCA_038222225.1 Candidatus Omnitrophota bacterium | reverse complement strand
GGCTAACGGAACTGCGTTCACGGTCAGGGGCCACAACCCAAACGGTCCCGAGTTTTTGAAGTTTCTTATAAAGGGCAAAAATGCCGGGGGCAAAAATGCCGTCGTCGTTTGTTAAGAGAATCTTCATTCTGTTCGGTCCTGTCTTAAAAGGCCATCGACAATCTTGACACTGCCGGAGGGCATGGGGTATTTGACCAGCTCCCGCTTCCGGACCCATTTCCGTCCAGTTCCCTTCTCAGGGATTTCCTTTAGTGTACACCACCAGACGGATAATGTCACATGAAACTCTGTATAAAAATGATCAACCGTCATCAATTTTCGCGCGGATCTCAATTCGACTCCCAGCTCTTCAACGATCTCTCTTTTGAGCGCCGTGAGAGGAGTTTCACCGGTTTCAATTTTTCCGCCGGGAAATTCCCAAAGTCCTTCAAGAAGTTTTGTGTTTCTGCGCTGCTGGATTAAAAACCTTCCTCTATGACCGATCACCGCAACCACCGCAGAAATGTTTTTGATCCGCCGCTTGGGAGAAACCGGTATCAGCTCCTGGCATCCGTGGGCATGGCTTTCACAAAACGTCCGGACCGGGCACTGCAGACACAACGGGTTTTTGTGACGGCAGACCAACGCGCCCAATTCCATCAGGGCCTGATTGAAGTCACCAGCCGAATGTGGCGGCAACACGCTCTCCAAAAATTCCAGGATGGCCTGATCATGGCGGGAATCCGCTGCGCCCTTTAAGTTCAGGATCCGCATGCTGACCCGCCGGATATTCGCATCAATGATCGGCGCACGGATCCCGAAGGCAATACTTAAGACCGCTCCGACTGTATACGGACCGAATCCTGGCAGCCGGCGCAAGGCATCCGGATCCGCCGGAAGCTTTCCTTTGAAATTTTTACAGATGACCCGCGCGCTTGTGTGAAGGTTCCGGGCCCGATGATAATAACCCAGCCCCTGCCACTGTTTTAGAACTGTTTGTGCCCGCGCACGCGCCAACGTTTGAACATCCGGAAATTTCTTTATCCACACCTGATATTTTGGGATGACGGCAGAAACCGTTGTCTGCTGAAGCATGACCTCCGAGACCCAGATTTTATACGGATCCTGCGTATGCCGCCAGGGAAGGTCACGGGCAGAATGACGGAACCAAGTCAGTAATTTTTTTGAGAATGCCTTCGGTGTCTGAATAACGGTCATGCTATGTTCCTACAACATGCAGCGGATAGGGAGAGCGCTGAATATGGACCTTAGACTGGGCAGGAAACAGAATTTTTTCATGGGAGCCTTCCACAAAGATCATACCGGCATCCATTTTGGACGTCAACCGGATGACCGCTGATGCAGGAAGAATTCCACCGGTGAGTGAATACTCATTTTGTGTCCATCCCCTGTACAGCTCCCGCGTAAGATATTGAAATTCGTCGCTTTCCAGGTCCTTGGTCTGACCCCCGGCTGAAAAAATAGCGCCGGTGGAACCCGAGGCCGTCGAGATCCAAAGCCCAGACCCTCTCTGTTCTTCAGCCCGGCCGTCAATATCGATGATATATCGGCTCAACCCCGCCGGGCTTATATGCGCGACGAGGATGTCATTGATAAAGTGCATTTCATAGTCGAGCTTTGGAGCCACCAGCACTAAGCGATTGAGAACGTGCAGGTCATGCTTATTTTCGATCATACGGTCGAGCATCGCAGGCAAGGTTTGAGCATTCGCAGAGCAAAGTTTGCCGACGCTCCAGCTCGGGTCGGAATTGACCCCGATGATCAATTGCTGCCGCGCATAGCGCGCGCCTTCTAAAAATGTCCCATCACCACCGACGGTAATGATTAGATCGAACTCGCCGTAATTTCTTATTTTTCCCCGTTCAGATTTTGTCATGCGGATCCGGCGTTCCTGCAGGGCAGACACCACACTGTTCACGCATTGATAATGACGATTATGTGTTTCCTTAAAACGCTCAATTTCAAATTGAAGCGGACGTTCCTGCTCAGAAACTTGATTTGTGTAATAATTATATGTGCTGCTTTTGCAAAGCACTAAAACATGTTTAGGCGTCATGATCTTTCCTTTAAGATGATTTCAAAATAAAATCAACCCGGCTTGTTAGATCGAAAAACGATTCATAAATTCCATCGGCACCCTTTAGATAATCTTCCGGCAATGACGTTTTAAGTGCCAGACATTTTAAGCCGCAGGCCTTAGCGGACTCAACGCCGTAGGGCGCATTCTCGATTACAATCGCATCCACCGGATCAAGGTTAAGTTTCTGAAGGGCACGCCGGTAAGGCTCCGGATCCGGTTTCCCGTGGAGAACTTCGCTGCCGGTGACAATGGCCTCAAACAAGGACAATGTTTCACCCGGCAATAATTTCAACAGTTCATCCCGGGAGGTCCCGGTCACTAAACCCAGCCTAAATCCACGGTGATGCATGGCTCTCAGGAAGTCGCAGGCGCCTTCAATAAAACGAAGCTCAACGATCTCTGAAAAGATCCGTTCCTTATCGGCTAAAAGTTCAGCGGCACGCTTTTCATCATAAGGCCGTCCATAATCCTGATAGATATCCTTGAGCCCGCAGGACCCTTTACCGCCTTCGCGCCGATAAACATCGTATGCATTGATTTGAAGGCCGTCTCCTGCCAAGGCTCTGCGCCAGGCTTCAAAATGGTCCGGCATCGTGTTGGTGATCACGCCATCCATGTCAAACAGAATGGCTTCAATTTGAAATAAAATTTTATTTTCCATAACGGACATCTATTGTTTCCGGTTTAAAGTGCATGATTATATCTGCAATTCAGGGTCTGGTCAACTCCCGGCTGACCAAACTGAGTATTGCCGCCAAACGGAACAATTCCTAATTCACGGCTTAACGCAGCATTGTCCATACATAAATAAACCTCTCCCTGATACCCTTGCGCCCTAATCTTCTCAAGCATAAAACGATAGAGGATTTTGCGGATCCGTAATGGATAACGGATCTTCCCGTCCTTTTCCAGAACCTGTTCCGCATTGAGGATCATAACATCCGGAAACCTGGCTTCGATGGTTTGGCGAAGCACTTTTGTCATCCGCAGACACCCCAGACTGATCCATCCGATCTGCGGCCCCGGTATATTTTCAAAAATACGCTCAATGATCGATCCATAGTCTTCTTGCCAGCCGTCATAAATGATCATCGGATCAAAATGAAAACCGACCCGGAATCCAGCCTCGGCACAGCGGCGAGCCGCCCCCAAACGTTCGCTTAAAGAGGCGGTGCCGAATTCCGCCTGATCGATCATGTTTTGCGGATTCAAGGTCCAGGAAATCTGGATGTTCTCCGCCGCAGGAGCCTTCAACAGCTGCTCGATGTTGCTGCTTTTTGTTTTGAATTCAAAAATCACATCCGGGAATTGACGAAAAAATTCAATGATCGCTGATGAGAAATGCGTGATGTGATCAAAAAGCAAGGAATCCGTGAACTGACCCGTGCCCAGCCTCAGGCCGGGCCGAACGTATGTTTTAAACCGCCCAAAGAATTCTTCCAAATTGCCGGGAAACAGAATTCCCGGAGCGTTCGCATACCCTTGCAGAAAACAGTACGCGCATTCATACCCGCAACCGAACCCCGCATTCATAATGTGATATCCGCAGGACAGCGCTCCCGGCGAACAGGGACACGGTTGAAAAAAATCAAACATCTCTTTGAGAATAAAAACATTCTTCAGCCGTTGATTATATTCAACGCAGTCAAACGTCTGGCCGGATACAAAATCCCGATAATGTTCAATCGTCTGCAGCTGCGCGTTTGGAAAATGCTCGGAAAAGCGTCTGGCCAGGCCGCAGCCGGACATCTCCTTTTCAACATAAATATTGCGCGGGTTAAAAACCTGAAATGAACCCCGTAAAGCAGCGGCCTCCTGGCCGGCCCCCAGAAAATCGCATTGCAGATACTGCGCAGACGCGCGTTCCTCCGGGTTCAGCGATGGAAACCGTCGCGCCAGCAGAAAATTCTTAATTGTGAAGAAGTCTTTTTGCCGATAATGCGCATCCTGCAAAAGAAGTTTAAAATCACATTTTTCCCGGCGGGAAATTTCAACAAGCAGACGCACGATCTCTTTCTGTTTGTTTAGACCGAAATTTTTAAACGTCTCCGAAATGAATTTTTGGACAGCTTCCACCGGCAATGGCCGCAGTATCATTCAACGTCTCCCAACAAGTCGATCGCAGTCTGGATCTTTTCAAGTTGCGCTTCATTTAAATCCCAATCAGCCATGCCGATATTGTGTTCAACCTGTTCGGAGTTGCGGCAGCCCACCAAAATGCTCGTCACACCCTCCTGCTGTTTGACCCAATTCAACGCGATCTGATTCAATGGGCGGTCCATGTCTTTGAGGTCTCTTAAAAGCTGCGCAACGTTCTCGAATTTCTCCCCCTGGTAATACTGATAGAAAAAACTGCGGGCATCGTTCTTTTTAAAACTCGGGGCAGCTGAGTATTTCCCGGTTAAAATTCCGCCGGCTAACGGCCCGTAAGCCAAAAAACTGATTCCGCGATCAAGGCAGGCCGGCAAGGAATCGGCTTCCACCCGGCGATCCAGTATGGAATATTGCGACTGAAGCGATACAATCTTGGCCATCTGTGCGGCCTCTTCCATTAAGGGCCGTTCAAAATTTGAAATACCGATAAAACGGATCTTACCCTCCGCCTGCAATTGCACCAGCTTCTTTATGGTTTTTTCAATGGGCGTATTGGGATCCGGCCAATGACACTGGTAGAGATCAATATAGTCCGTGTTCAAACGGCGCAAAGAATTTTCCACCTCTTCTTGAATAAATGCAGGGCTCAGGTCAGTCAAAATTTTTCCGTTATCCATGCGCAAACCGCATTTGGTGGCCAGTAGAATTTTTTTCCTCTGTTTGCAGACCGCCCGGCCTACAAGCTCCTCAGCCCGGCCGAAACCATAAAACGGAGCCGTATCAATGACATTGATTCCCGCGTCGATCGCGGAAGAAATTGTTTTCAGACATTGGTTGTCAGAAATATCCCCCCAAGTCCCGCCCCCGCTAAACACCCAAGTCCCTAAGGTCAGCACCGAGATTTTTTCATTTGTATTTGAGAGCGCTCGATATTCCATAAATCCCTCCTTGGAGATTCGCCCGTTCTGGAAAAAGTTTTTAGTTTTATTATTCTTATCTTCTGTTCTTACAGAGAGATCTGCTAAAACTACTTGCCTCCCCCTGGCGAAACCATTATTCTAAACAGCATGGAGGTCAAAACCTATGGATCAAATCTCTCGT
>JBBRHV010000091.1:0-5341 GCA_038222225.1 Candidatus Omnitrophota bacterium | reverse complement strand
TAGGGAGGAGTACGTGCCGTTAGCATGTGCGGATTGGGAGCGCTCATAAGGGCGAGGATGCCCGCTTGAGCCACCCTTCAAAGACCGTTTTGAATTTCTTTGTCTTCAGTTTCAGAAACAAATCATCAAACATGGCCATTTTAATTTTACATTGATCGGTCGCCGGAATCTGCGGAAAAATCGTACCGTATTCGATATAATGCAGCAAGGGACACACCCCGCAGTAGGGCTTGTAGGCGCAATCCGTGCAACCGGCATGATTGTCCAGACAGGACGCCATGCACATTGTTTTGGTGACCTCATGATCGATCAGTTGATCGAACTGGCTCTTCTTGACATCGCCTAATTTAAAATTCTCAAACCCCATTCTCGCCGCCATCCGCCCCTCATCACAGGTATAAATCGACCCGTCAAAATTAAACGCCATTTGGCCGATCCCGGCCCCGCACGGGTCACGCAGCTCATAATAGGCCGGATCCTCATTCTTGATGATCTTACATAAGGCCATGTAGGTATTGCGCTCGACAATCAGCGTGCCCTGAAGATTCAGCTCCAGAATATAATCCAAGGCCTTACGGTAAAAAGGAATAAAATCTTCCGCTTTGCAGTTGATCAGATCGTATGTTTTCTTGTCCAAGCCGAACGGGCTCAATGGCCGCAAGAAAATATTACTGAACCCCAGCTTCACATATTCATCGACAATGTCTTTACTAAACGGAAGTGAAAATTTTGAAACGGTTGTGATCGCGTTCAGCTCATCGACAAACTGGCCCGGAGCGCCTTTACGTTTCGCCTTGATCGCCCGGTTTAATGCCTTGATACGCTTCACAACCTGGGCATGACTGCTTCCCTTGCCCAGATACGGCCGGTTCTTATCATGAACCTCCGCCGGGCCGTCCAGTGAACAGGAAACGCTGACATTGTTATCCAGCAAAAACTGGATCTTTTCATCATCCAGCAAAGTCAAATTCGACACCAGATTGACTCTTAAATTTTTCCGTTTAAGCTTGGCCAGTTCTCCGGCATATTGAACAATGTACTGCAAGACCGGCCAATTAAAGACCGGCTCCCCTCCCTGAAACTCAATGCTGATATTCGCGGACGGACTTTGAAAGATCAGATCCACGGTTTTCTTGGCCGTCGCCTCATCCATATCAAACCCCTGCGCATCCGGCTTTTCCGGCGTCGTCTGACAATACAGGCAATGATGATTACAGCGCAACGTTAACACCACAATAAACAGCGTCGTGCCCTTGTCATAAACAGACCGGTGCAGTTTCAGATATTTGGATGCCTGCGCGGCCAGCTTCGCCTGATCAGGATAAAGGAATTGCTTTTCCAGCAGTTCAGCGTAGACCGGCTCTGTTTTGGCAATCGTGTTGTGCAGAAAACGGAAGAAATCCTCCGCGCGAAGATAGACCCAGTCTCCGCTGTCATTGGTGATAATGTAGCCGCTCTTGATCTTGCGGAAACGGAAATTTCCAAGATGAGAATAAGTGATGTCTTTAATGGTCTGCATGCGTGATATCCAAATATAAAACGTAATTTTTAAACTCATGAGCCAGCATATCGGAATCTCCCTCTAAAGAAGACTCCGGTATCGCGACCTCAAAATATTTTCCGCGTGAGGAGACCTGAAAACTTCCAAAGTCCCGGAACTGCTCAATGGCGGATTGAATGCTCGCCTGTGTATAGATCTTTTGATGAAACTGCAGTACGTTTGTCATTTATGCGATAGGCTTTCTGATGTCCAGAGGGTCTTCGTCATAATCCCCCTCCTTCATGTCGGCTTCCAGTTCCTTCTTTAAAGCAGCGATTTCTTTCTCGATCTCCTGGATATCTTCATCCTCTTGAGCGGTATGCTCGGTGTGCTGCACCTTTTGTTTTGTGAGGGCCGCATTGATAGCCCCGCCGATAATATGCTCAACGGCCTTCTGATTTTTCTGTGAAACATTTTTCCGGATTGAAACATTCAGAAGTTCATTCAAAAACTCATCACGCAATTTCTCAAGCTGCTTTTGAGTGGCCTTTTTCTTTGTTTTCAAATAAACCACCAATTCACCCGTGACCGGCGAATCGAGAAAAACGTAAATTTTATCAATAAGGGCATAACAGGCCTTAAAGATCACATCCTTGGAATAGATCTTTGAATCGACCGAAAAACGGATCTCCGACTCCTTGATATTCAGGTATGTTTTTGTCGCTTTTTTAAAAGTAGTCATGTGCAGGTCCCTCAAATGTTAATGCTACCAATGTTAAACTCTCTCACTGCCTGGCGGGCTTTCCGACGATGCACAACAGACGTTTTGCGGATCGTAAATCTTTTTTAACTCCAGCGGGGTTCCCTTCATAAATTCTGTAGAGGCCTAATCAAAACAACTATTTCTGAGGAACAAGCGGCGTCTGATTTCTCTCAGCAAATTCGGCAGCGACATGTTCTTTGGCTTTTCTGACCAACGCTTGACATCGCTGATAATTGATTTGACCATAGCCATCTTTATCCAAAATTCTTTCGCAGTAGAACTCCGCATCCTCCGGCCCATTGGGGTCTAACACCCCGACCGCCGCCAGCACCGGCATACTTTCCGACAGACAGCTCTCGGCAAAAAAATTCTTTTTCAGCTCCTGCTGAGCGTTCCCGGAATCGGCAAGAAGAACCTCGCAGCTGACTCGTTTCGGATAATCATCAATGCTCTTGCAGCGTTCAACGTCATGCGTCTTCATGGCCTCCATAAAGTAATACGCCCCCAAGCATGGCAGCCGCATGGAATCCTCTTTTGAAAAACTCTTTAAACAGACCTCGGCCCCCTCTAAAGAAGAAATCGCCCGGCAAACAGAATAATTCAGCCGGTCTCCCAATGAGATCTTCGAGCAATAAGAGGGATCCTGATAAAAAAACGCTTTGACGCCAAACTTCAAATAATCCTCAGGAACCTCCTGCAATGTTTTTTCAAGCGCGGCCAGATCTTTTTCATTCTTTAATGTCTCAGGAAGGAAAATCCACCGTTTGAAACACAGCCTTTTTAACTCAGGGGTCCATTGGTCATTGGAACAATTGCGGTGCGCCAGTAAATATTCCAATACGAGATATTCTTCCTTCGGGCCATCCATCAAGGTTTCATAACTGGTTGACCGGCATTTTTCAGAAATCTCTTCTTTCATCTGATCGAACTGACGGTTTTTAAGTTCCTCTAATGTTTGCGCGCATACCGAAGAAATGCGGAAAAACGCCGTCATGACAACCAGAACGGACAGCATAATAAAAACTGAAATATATCTTCTCTTCTTAAACAGCTTCTTGACCATACCGCAACCATTTTCTCTCATAAACCTAATTAAATTATTTTTTAAGAACCCGATTTTGCTTTTCGGATTGATTTTATCAACTCCAGCCGCCCCGGCTATGCGCGCCATGAGATCCGTGAGAACCGTGCGATCCATGAGACGCATGCGAACAATGGCCGCTCGTCATACTTTCGGCATTATCAACCGGAGTCATCACTCCGCTCAAAAACACCCCTGCCGCAAGAATAGCCGCTCCAAGCTTAACCGCGTCTTTTTCAACAATTTTCCCTTCTTCGCTCTCAAGAAAACATTTGAGGTCTTTCTGGATCTTGGGAAAATATTTGGCTTTTTTATCTTGCATGAACCCTCCTTGTCCCGACGGCCTCAAATCACGCCACACAACATCTCTAAACTCAATAGACGGATTTCATTTTAAATGGTTTTTATTTGCAAAGCAATCTTTTTCCTGCCCAAAATTCAAGCTCCCCAGCTGCCTTGCGGATGAAGACCATTTCACATAAATCTGCACCATTTTATCATATAAAATCCTTACAGTAAATCATTTTTTGGACTCCCAACCCCTCACCTATGGCTTGGCGCTCTCGTACAACACTGGACATCACGATGAACATAAAAGACCACATCTTTTAGATCACCTTCAGCATCTCGTATTCTCTCAGTCCTCTTGCTCACATCCGTACACGTGAAGATCTTTCCATCTGGACAAGTAAACTCTGCATCATTATTAAGATTATTTGAAGGTTTAGAGTCATCTCGGCAGTTGTCTGAAACGGACATTCCGGTACACTTCACAAGACGGCTTTGATATTCAACATTCTCAACTTGTCCTAAATCCTGGCACAAAACATCTCTACAGCCAAGAGGGGAATTATCATACGCTAAAGCGCAATTATAAAAGGCAGTTTTAATATTTCCCGGACAGGTATCAAGGGACACGCGGCGTTTGATTTCTCTGAACCGATGCTGCCGCGACATGCTCTTTAGCTTCTCTGACCAGTTCTTGACATCGCTGATAATTGATTTGACCATAGCCATCTTTATCCAAAATTTTCGCGCAGAAGGGTTCCTCCTCTTCCGGCCTGTTGGGATCTAACACTTCGACCGCAGCCAGCGCCGGCGCGCTTTCTGACAGGCAGCTCTCGACAACAAAATTTTTCTTCATCTGCTCCCGCCCGCTCTCTGAATCTGTCAGAAGAACCTCGCAGCTGAATCGCGTGGGATAATCATCAATCTTCTGACAAAACTCAATATCATTCGTTTCCATTGCCTTCATCAGGAAGAACGCTCCCAAACATTGCCTTCTTAACGGGTCCTCTTTTGGAAAGCTCTTTAAACATATCCCATCCCCCGCAGAAGAAGAAATCGCCCGGCAAATAGCGTAATTCAGCCGGTCTCCCCAGGAGATCTTCGAGCAATAAGAAAAATCCTGATAAAAACGCGCTTTGACACATAACATTAAATTGTCTTCCGCGCCCCCCCCTAAGACCTTTTCAACCATGGCCAGATCCGTTTCATTCTTTAATGTGTCTGGAAGAAAAAGCCACCTTTTAAAACACAGCCTTTTTAACTCAGGAGTCCATTGATCATTGGAACAATTGCGGTGCGCCAGCAAATATTCAAGCACGATATATTCTTCCTTCGGGCCATCCATCAAGGTTTCATAACTGGTTGACCGGCATTTTTCAGAAATCTCTTCTTTCATCTGATCGAACTGACGGTTTTTAAATTCCTCTAATGTTTGCGCGCATACCGAAGAAATGCGGCAACACGCCGTCATTAAAAACAGAGTGGCCAATACAATAAAAATCAAAAAACATCTTCTCTTCTTAAAAAGCTTTTTAAACATACCTCAACCATTTTCCTTGCAAACCTAATTAAGTACTTAAAGGGGAAGGGCTTTACTGCGCTTTGGCTTGATCTTATTAACTCCAACCGCCCCGGCTATGCGCGCCATGAGATCAGTGAGAACCGTGCGATCCATGAGACGCATGCGAACAATGGCCGCTCGTCATACTTTCGGCATTATCAACCGGAG
>JBBRHV010000090.1:0-6024 GCA_038222225.1 Candidatus Omnitrophota bacterium | reverse complement strand
ATACATTTCCATATTTTGAAGAGATTGCTTCAAATGACAGATTATCAAACGAAATACGTGCTTTCGCTGAAATGGCAATCTTTCAAATTATAATATACGTATACATTGAATTTACAAAAGCGCCAAAACATCTTGAAAATGCCGAAGCATTATTGCCTGGTCATTTTATAGGGTCGCATCCTGAACCTGTTCCCAAAAGGCCCCGAACCCATAATTTCCCCGGTAAACGTTAGCGGCATAAATATCCACATCCGGGGCATATTTTCCGACAAGATCCAAATAAAGCGTGTCTCCATTGCAGACCGCTACCGGATGATTGGGATCGATCGACTTGATCATTTGAGCGACCTCATTCACGAACCGATAATACGCTTCCGGCTTCTGATCGGCATTGGAGGCAACGCCGTAATTGTTTTCGTTGCCTAAAACCCACAACAGAATATACGGCTCATCCTTAAACTCTTCCACCATCCGGCGGACCGAATCCATCATGTTCTTCTTGTGATCTTCCTTCTCATAATCCGTGCCTTCAAACCAGCTGGCCCCTGACCCCAGGGTGTATTTTCCCAAAAAATCGCCCAGGATCACCATGATGCCATACTCGTCATACATTTTCCGCAAAACTTCCTTCTTGGGCTGGAACGGCTGGTGATATTCACGAATCGTATTGACGCCCATCTCCTTGAGGATCTGGAAATCCCCGACCACCGGCTCATCAGCATCCTGAACATTATTCCAGTTTTTATCGACCCAAGAATCATACGGTCCATCGGCCAGCCCATTTTCATTTGTGTCCTCATACATCCAGGACACCAGTGTTCCATTATCCGGGCTTTGGCCGATCTTCGTCGGAGTATGCGTGATTCCGTGAATCACATACGGTTTTCCGTCAACCAACATTTGCCAATGGCCGTTGGAATATTTATGTAACTGCACCCGTCCCTCGCCGACAATTTTGACCGGCTTTCCGAGATTCGCATCCCTTTTAAACCAGTCGCCCGCCGTTTCTTTAAGTTGATCCCATTTTGTCTTTTTATAGATCACGCCGGGATAGGTCACGATCGAATCATTGCCGATATCATTGTCAAAACCATTTTTCACCTGCGATTTCATCCACTTGACGCCAAGCCCCAGTTCAGGATGAAACCGGATAAGATATTTGATCTTCCCGATCGCCGCCTGTGCGGGATACCACGGCGTATTCCAGTTTGTCCAGGCGACGGATTGGGGGAAATGGACAACGATCGCATGATACGCCTTGATGGCCTCATAGTACATCTCAGCCTTTTCATAGATCATACCGATATAAAACAGCTTCACGCCCCACGGTTCTTTAGCGGTGATCCATTTGAACAAAGCCGCCTCTAAATCGTCACTGTGAACAAAATCCCAATGCGAACCTTCAAGCCGCCCCTCTTCCTTGGCCTTACGGTAAGCAGGATCCTTAAAGACCGAGCTGGTTTCAGGATAAATCCCCTCTCCAACGGAATCCTTCAGCGCCTGCAATTGATTGATCTTATAACGGTAATTGACGGTCCCGACATTTTGAAATTCACCATACTTGCGGTAATCCACGACCTGTTCTGTGCTGGGAAACGCCAGCGTCGGAAGCGTCTTAAGCCTCTCGGGGTCCACATCATGATCCGGTTCTTCGACCTTCCCAAGCATCACATCAATGCTCGCCTGACTCTTTTCCGCAATCGACCAATACCACCCGCGCGGATCCCATGCCCGCGCAAAAGGATATGCCTTGATCAGTTCCTCAAACGCGGCAACCGCATCCTCCGATCGCCCATATTTCATCAACGCCTCCGCGCGGATAAAAAACAGGGTCCCGATATCATTTAAGATCTGATAATCATCCTGCTGAGTCGTCGCCGGAAAATCGCTCAGCGTCGCCTCCAGGGCCATGGCTTTCGCCCCATAAAGCAACAGTACTTCATCCACCAAACTGTTCAGCTCTTCAAGCTTGGCCTGGCCGGAAAGCTCCCAGGCCTGACGCACAAATTCCTTTGTCTCTTTGCCGGGAATCTGCTGAATCAGATCGCCGCCCTTAAGAGCAGCGCCTTCTTCTGTCGAAACGTTTTGCGCTCCAGCCTCTTCAGAAACAGCTTCTGCCACCCCCTGCGCCCGGGACAAAGACGTCATCCCCGCACCACAGAAAAAAATAACGAACACGATAAAACCGAATAAATTTTTAATTTTCACCCCGTTAACCTTCCTTCCTTGAAAATACTAATCTTTGTCGGCTCACCGACAGCCAGGATATGCTTCTGCATGACGAGATACACAATAATGATCGGAACCGCGGCTATCGTCAGACTGGCCATCAACAGCGGATATTCAACATTATGCGCATCGGCAAAAGCCATCACCCCGCGCTGCAGCGGCATGATCGTGGGTTTCCCCGGAACATCATTTAAAAGAAGCATCGCTAAAATATATTCATTCCAAACATTCAACGCATTAAAGATCACAACGACCGCGATGGCCGGACGAGCCATCGGCAATGCCACATGCCTCCAAATGCCCATCTTGTTGCAACCGTCAATACGCGCCGCATCCTCCAAATCCGACGGCATCTGATCAAAAAATGTCTTCAGCAGGATAATGCTGAGAGACAGCCCCACGTTGATCATACATAACACGTACCCCAACTGCCTGACCCAAGGATACTGAGAATTGATAAACCCAATCTTCACCATTAAAACAGTCAGCGGAACAAAACTTCCCGGCAGCGGAATCATCATCGCTAAAATAAACAGCGCATAAAATATTTTCTTCCCCGGAAATTCCAGTCTCGAAAAAGCATACGCCGCCCATGAGGAGATGATCACAATTCCAAACACAACAATCGTTGTATAAATCACACTGTTGAGCAAATAAAGACCAAAGTGCCCTTCCGTCCAGGCTTTCACGTAATTTCCAAAATGAATTTCAGAAGGAATCAGCGACTGATCAACAAAGATTGTGCTCTGCGTCATTAAGGAGGAACGGACCATCCAGAACAACGGGAATACACAGGTGATGGTCACCATGATCAGCAGCATGTGAACAACGGTCAGCTTAAGCGTCCTCTGAAGCTTATAACGATTGATCATCTATTTTATGTTCCCTTATTTTTAAACTTTTTTCATCCGGCTCTCCATTTTCTTGAGAGCCACGGACATCGCAATTAAGACCGCTCCAAATGTTACACCCATCGCACAAGCATACCCGTATTCTTTGGTCCGGGTCATAGCCCTTAAAATGATCGTCACCGGAACTTCTGTATGATATCCCGGTCCGCCATCGGTCATGGACAAAACCAGAACAAAGGCCTGCATAGACCCCAAGATCGTCAAAATCACAACAACCACGATCACCGGGAGCATCATCGGGACCGTCATATTCCAAAACATCCGCCATGAACCAGCCCCGTCGACTTTAGCCGCTTCATACAGCTCGCGATCAATCGTCTGCAGTCCGGCCAAAAACATCACAAATCCCCAACCGAATCCTTTCCAGCTATGCACAACCGCAATGCAGGTCAAAGCGGTCTTCGGGTCGGACAACCAATCATTCACCAAATGTTGCAGCCCGACCGTATTCAAAAAATAATTCAATACGCCATAATGCTGGCCGTTCTGCATGCCGCCTTCCAGGATCCATTTCCAAACCAATCCGACAACGACCTCCGAAAGGACAGGCGGAATAAAAAAAATCAAACGATAGAAATTCTTCCCCCGGATATCCCGGTCACACGCCATGGCAAGCATGAACGCAAGAGCATTCTGAAAGATCAAAGCAACCAATGTTATATAAAATGCATGCCATACGGACTGCCACCAGACCGAGTCAGCGTTGAAGGAAAGCCCTCCGGTCAACAAGGCTTTCAGCCAATGAAGAATGGCTTGCCACCAACTCGCACCGGCAGCTGGACTGGATGCCGTTAAGCTTAAAATATCCGAAAAATTCTGAACACCGACAAAGGGACGGCTGAGGTTGATCCCATTCCATGCCCGTAAAGACAGATTGAATGTTTCAAAAAAAGGATAAATATAGAATACTGCGAAAATCGTAACAGCAGGAAGAATAAAAAGAAAACTGGTCAGCTTATCTCTGAACTCATACCATGATCGACGTTTAAAGTGTAATTTAGACATGCGCTTTTATAAAATTCCAGCTTTATTGTGCTCGACGGATTGCGCGTTCCATTTGCCGCGCCTTGACCGTCTGAACATCCTCAGCCACCTCTTGAGGCGTTCTCTCCCCGATCATAATGGACTGCAGTCCCTTAGTAAACTTTTCTTTGACCAAAGCATCTTCTTCAAGGGGCCAAAACGCTGAATGCGTCACCTCATCCATCCCTAAACCGAATTCCGCCAATTCTTTAGGAAGCTCCGCCAGCGCGTTCCTGTTGGAAGGAAGATTGCGGGTCTCCTCTGACAAAACAACCTGCTGCTCTTTAGAGGTCAACCATTTTAAAAACAGGATCGCCTTATCCTTAAGCGGCGATGTCTCATTGACCACAAACGACCCGCCGGCACCACCCCAGATCATCAATGGATACGCGTCACTAATCTTCGGGGGAAACATCACTCCGTATTCCAAATCCGGATTCATCCCTTTGTACACATTCACGCACCATGATCCATTAAAAGCAAAAGCTGCGCGTTCCAAAGCGAAATCCTGTTCAGCAAGCTTATTGGACTTCGTCACAACCCCCGAAGCCAAAATATTATTGTCCGCCATTATTTTAAAGATCTCAAAAACTTTGATCCAATCCGGGTCAGTATAGGGGACATCTCCCCGATAGGTCGCCATGATCTTATCCATACCCATAATATTAAACGCATAATTCAAAGCAAAACAATCCACCAGCCAAAGCTCTGCCCAGCCGGAAACAAACGGCGCAACACCGATCTTATTTAAGGCCTCGGAAGCCTTAAGAAACTCCTCAAACGTTTCCGGGGGATTGGCGACTCCAGCCTTCTCCAGAAATTTTTTGTTATAAACCATCTGAATATTGGTAACATCCAGCGGCACCGCATAAATCCCCTCAGCAACACCATAAGAATTGTCCGCTGAAAAACGGCTACTTTCCAAGGCCTTTTCAAACAGGCTTTTTTCCCATTCTCCATTATTTTCATCAAAAACGGGTTTTAAATTTGCCACAAATCCGCTCTTAATGAAATCAGCAAAGACTGATTTTTTATCCAAAACACCGAAAATATCTGGGAGAATTCGCGCCTGAGCGGCGGCAATGACTTTTTGAGAATAAATATCTGAAGGGGCAAAAAGCTGAAAATTAACCGTGATCCCTGTTTCCAACCGATACTGTTCAGCCAACTTAACAAGCGCATCATGCCGATCCGTCATCCAGTGCCATACTGTAATTGTGTTTGGTTCTTTCGGCGCACTGGAACATCCCGAAAAAAGAACAGCAAAACACAATAATAAACTAGTAAGGCACCTATTATTCATGCTCAGTCCTTATATCATATACTCTTTTATCATTTTTAAAAAAAATATTCTAACATGAGCACTCTGTGTTGTAAACAGATTCTTCGAGAAGGAACTCCTCCGCGGCTTACTGGCAAACCGTTCTTAAGATTTTGGAATTAAATGGGTTTTGTCGCAGAAACAAACACGAAAAGAACAGCAACATATGACATGAAACTCAGATCAGTTTTCATCTTGATTAGAAACAATTCTGAAAATCCGCTGGGTCTGCATAAAATTGACCCGATGAAATTCCATACCGATATCCCACAAATTCGGTTCTTTGGACTTGAGCCAAACGACCCGGCCGTTTAGAATAAGCGGGCTTTTACCATCCGGCAGATCAACCATCAGCGAAACACTATCATGCAGAAACATCCGCTTTGTGGTTGCAAACCCTACGCCTTGAGCAGAGGCATCTCTTAAAAAGACATCTCTCCCATAATCTTCGCGTGAATATCTAAATTTTACAGGAAATCTCGCTTGAAATCGATCAAAAAGCCGCTTGTTCTTTTCTGTTATGGAATCTTGATCAATCAT
>JBBRHV010000089.1:0-6056 GCA_038222225.1 Candidatus Omnitrophota bacterium | reverse complement strand
CGAAGTGGTGCCTGACGTCTCTACCGCAGCGTCAACGTGCTGTAGAGGCTGGCACAAATCACTTGCAGCACGGAGAAGTTGAAGTGCTTGAAGAGGATGCGTCCGACTTTGCGATGGCAGCAAGCCTGTGCGCGGAGCGCTTGAGCGCTAGCACGCAATTTGTCAAGCAAGTAGGAACGATTGCGCACAAAGTGCGCCCGCGCTCGGCTGCGGGCCGGACTTTGACGAGCAGCGTTGAGACCGAGGCAAGCCAGGTGCATGTTTCTGTTCGAGTCCGGCCCTTGAACGACCGCGAGTACGCCGAGAACGGCTCCCCAGTATGGGTTGTGGACGAGGACGGGTGCATCTGCTTGGCGAGGCACGGCAGCGCGCCAAAGTACGCCTTCGATGCTGTGCATCGGGAGACGGCAAGCAACCACCTCCAAAAGCTCCTTGCCAGTCACATGCTTTTTGCGCCGAAACTTATACTGCGTAAAAGAAAGAGCCTCCAGGACAAAATCATAGGCATCTTCATGATACCGGGGATCTTCCAAACAGAGGGTTTCAATCAAAGTGTCCAAATGTGGTTTCATGGTTCTATTTTAACATAACGAAATTCAAAGAAAAGCCGAAAGAAAAAATTTCGCAGAAGCCTTTTAGAGACATTCCGTTATGTTTTTTTAAAAACCATCCAACATTTTTAAGTTTTCCCCGTTTACATTTTGCATCTTTTTGTCATAATAGGCCTTATGAATATCCGGCCGAAAAATCAATGGATTTGGATCGCGTATCTGCTTTGCTACACATTTTACATGACCCAAATTACGCAGGAATTTGTCACCACCGAGTCTTCCTTGCGCAATTATTACGTCATTTTAACAATATTTGATGTGTATTTCCTGATCCCCTTCTTTATGAACGCCTTGATGATCATCCTGAACGTCTTCTCGATCATTCCTATTTACTGCTATATCTTTAAGCGGAACTTCTTTTCGGAAAAATTCTGGAGACTTTTTCTGGTCTTGAGAATCACTGCAGAGGCCGCTGGCCATCACTATGAATCAAAAGTCGTGCAGGCTTTCTGGTTTGACGACCCCTGGGTCAGCATTTCAATCGTCGTCATGGGCCTTTGCTGGATCATTCCATCATATATCGTTCTTTATTTCTACGCCTTTAAGCGTTCAGAAGTCTTGTATACGCCTTCCTAAAAATCAAATCGTGTGATCCGGATCGTGGGATTTAACGGTAGCATGACGGAAGAATTTCATTGAAACATCATCGATGATGGCATAAATACAGGGAATCACGACAAGCGTTAACCCGGTCGCAAAAAATAATCCCCAGATAATAGCCAGTGCCATGGGCTTTAAAAACGGATCCCCTCCTCCGATTCCATAGGCCACCGAGACCAAGCCAGCGATCGTTGTGATCGATGTCATCAACACAGGCCGCAGCCGCATCCGGCCGGCATCGATCAAAGAATCTCGACGGCTATAGCCGTCTTTCCGGAGCTTATTGACAAAGTCCATCAGGACGACCGAGTCATTGACCACAATTCCCGTCAAGCCCACCATCCCCATCAAGGCAAAAAAGCTCAACGGACGGCCGTGAAGCAGAAACGCCCAAATCACACCAATCATCCCGAAAGGAATGGCCAGCATCACCACAAACGGCTGAATCAATGATTTGAATAGCGCCGCCAAAATAATGAAAATTAAAAACAATGCGATCAAAAATGACCGTTGCAGATTGCTTTTCGTTATTTGCTGTTCTTCATATTCCCCGCTGTATTTCACGGTATATCCGGGGTATTCCGAAAAAAGATCCTTGAATGTCTTTTGAACCTGATTATTCACCCCATACGATGTCGCCTGTTTTTCGTCAACCTGAGCCGTCACATACACCACGCGCTTACCGTCCAGATGATCAATCTTGAAAACACCGTCCTGCTCCTCGATCTGCGCGACCGAGGACAGAGGGATCAGATTTCCCTTGGAGTTCGGGACCAAAATCTGGGAGAACGCCTTCATGCTTTGGCGTTTCGCCTCCGGAAAACGAACGCGGACCGTAATCTCCTCTTCCGCTTTCACCGGCTTAATGGTGGTGGCCACGCTCCCGTCGATTGCATTGCGCACACTGTCGGCGATCTGGCCAACGGTGAGGTAATATTTTTGGGCCTTAGCCTCATCCACATTGACCTTCAGCTGTTTTTTGCCGACTTCATAACCCATCAACACATCCGAAACGCCCCCGATCCCGTTAAGCTCAGTAATAAATTTCTGCGCAATCTCCTGCAGAATTGGAAAATCATCTCCCTTAATTCCGATCTCGATCGGCTTTCCAACCGGCGGGCCTTCTTTGCCAAGATGAAAATACAGTTTATCAAACCCGGAAATCTGATCAAGTTGCGGCCGAAGGCTGGCAACAATCTCCTGCGGGGTCCGTTTACGATGCTGAGCCGGAGTTAAATAAACCGTAATTTGGCCCAAATGCGTCCCTTTCTTGGAGTGCGGGTCAAACCCCCTGTCTTCAGCGATCAGCCCCAAATTGGTCACATACGCATCGAGCTCTGGGCCCGGCAATGTCCCGACCAGGGCCTCGACTGGCTTGATCAGGTCGTCCATTTTCGCTAATGATGTGCCTTTGGCCGCCTCGGCCCGGATCTGGAACTCTTCAATTCCTTCCCCGGTAAAAAGAACCAATTTCATATGAGTCGCTGCGATAAAGACTGAAAACACCAACATCCCGATCAAACCGATCAACACAAGATAACGGACGCTCAATGCCTTATCCAAAATTCCGGCATAACCGTCAACAAGCCACTTAAACCATTTGCGGTCTTTATGAACATTTCCTTTATGAGTGCTTTGAAATTTTTCAGCGTTTATAAAGTCGGACAAATGGGATGGTAAGATCACGAAGGCCTCGATCAATGAGGAAAACAATGCGATCATAACGACAATCGGAATATACCGAACAAATTTTCCCATGATATCTGGCATGAACATGAGCGGCGCAAAAGCCGCGCAGGTGGTTAAGATCGTGACCGTCACCGGCGCAATAACCTCAGATGTCCCGCGGACAGCCGCCTCACGAGGGTTCATTCCGTCTTCAATATAACGATACACATTTTCGGCGACAATGATCCCGTCATCCACCAGCATACCCAAAACAATGATCAGCCCCAGCATCGTGACCAGATTGATGCTCAACCCCATCCAGTGCATCACGATAAACGTAGAGAATAGTGCCACCGGCAGCCCCAAAGCCGTCATGAGTGCAGGAATAGGATCCAAAAAAAGAAATAAAATGACCACAACGAGCACTAAGCCGATGAACCCGTTATTACGCAAAACACCCAAACGGCGCTTCACATAATAGGACATATCATTGGTGACCTCAATGTCCATGCCTTCCGGCAAGGCGCTGCGGAAACTATCGAGTGTTTTCTGAATTTTAGACACAATGCCGATAATATCACCTGAATCATTCTTCACCACGATCATCGAAACCGCGCGTTTCCCATTGAGCTTTGAAAGCTCATCAGGATCCTCATAGGTGGAGACCACTTTGGCAATATCGCCGACACGAAGCCAGTTTCCGGAATCATTGGCCCGGATGATCACGCCCTCCAGTTCCTCTGGCTGGGTGAACTCGCCGGTGATCCGCACGTTGAATTCGGTCTGACCGGCATCCAGCTGACCAGCAGGAACCGTGACATTGCGTTTTTGAAGCGCCGTCATGACCTCTTCCAAAGAGACATGATATTCACTCATTTTTTCCGGATCGACTTCAACCCAAAATTCAGGGTCTGGCCATGCCACCCGTCGGACAGAACCAACCCCTTTAATATCGAGGAGCAGGTCTTCTAAGTTCTCAGCATATTGACGTTTGACCTGTTCCGGAAAGTCCCCGCTGAGCGTGATCTGCAAAACCGGAAATTCATCGGCAGAGAGCTCAATGACAACCGGGTCATCCTTCACTTCTGCCGGCAGGTCGCGGACCCGATCAACAGCATCTTTGACATCATCAACCACTTTCTTCTTATTTGAAACACCCGGATCGATCTCGATCCCGATCCTGGAAAGGCCTTCTTCCGAAGAAGACGACATCTGTTTGATCCCGCTGATGCCGCGTAGCTCTTTCTCGATCGGCGTTGTCACAAATTTTTCCACATCCTCGGCCGGCGCACCGGGATAGACGGTCGTGACGGTCATTTCGTCAAACTGAATAGGTGGAAAGGCCTCACGTTTGAGCTGGAACATCGTAAAAAAGCCAACCACAATAATAAAAACGGAAAGCAAATTAACGAGCAGAGAATTTTTAACCGAGAACTCAGCGAGCCGCATAAAAAAATACCCACCTTATGTTTTTACTTTTTAATTGTCAGAATTAAAAAATTTTCTTCACGCATCACTTATCACTCATCACATCTTTAATTTCGCCATCCCAATATGTATTCAACAAAACACCTTCAGTGCGCCGCAGGTCAACCCGGGCCGCATAATAAGCAAACTTCGCCTGAGCAGCCAGCCAACGCGCCTGGATCTCATCCTCCTGAAACCGGATCACGGTATTGGTTTCAGAACGGCCCGTCTTAAACCGTTTCATTTCCGATTCCAGCTTTTGATGTTGAAGCTCGGAGATCCGCGCCTGATTGACCGCCACATCCCGCAACACATTGCAATTGCGCACTTGATCGATCACATCAACCATGATCCTGCGCTCCAGAGACTTCATCGCCAGGAGCGCTTGAACTTTCCGAAGATCTGCGGACCGCGTTTGCGACCGTTCCTTCGTATTTTCCAGAGGCATCTTCAAGGCAATTCCAACGCTGTAATCCGGATTATCCTTGTCTGAAATATCCTCCATGGCGTCACTAAACGAGTTTCCGTCAATCCCGTTTCGGGCATAACTGGCTTCCAAGTTGATCTCCGGCCACAGATTATTTTTGTTGATCGCAAGCTCGAGCTTGCGGGCATCGATGATCTTTTGTGCACGTTTATAATCTACGCGGTGAATAAACGCCTTCTCTAGAGACTGCGGCCCATCTTCCGCAACCTGATTCATGTCAAACACATCCCGCGGAAAGACCGACGCGTCTTCGTTCTCCACATTTAAAAACAGTCTTAAAATATTTTCTTTCGTCTCCCAAGCATTCTTGGCCTGCATCACGGCGTTTACCCTGAAACGGTAATTCGCCTCCGAATCCAGAAGCTCGGGCTCCTCAACCAGGCCATCTTGAAATTTTTCGCTGTTAAGATCATAAAGTTCCTTGGCCTGCTTAAGCATGTCTTCCTCGATCGCAACCCTTTCTGTCTGAAGGACAAGCGCCCAATAGGCCTTCTGGACATCGGCGACCAATGTCTCAATCTTGTCCAACGATGTAAACTCCGCGTTCTCAATCTCAATACGCGTGACCTTGATGTGCCCCCGATCCTGAAGACCAAAAAAATTCTTCCCAAACTCCTGAGTCAACGATACTCCCAGAGCGGAATCATAGTATGGACTTGTTGTGTTCGTGCCGCTATTGCTGGAGCCTCGGTTATTGGTCAGATCGGTTTCTACTGTTGTTCCCGAAGGGAGCTTTTTAGAAAGGCCAATATTATAATCATTAGCACGAGACTCCGTAGCCGAAAGGGTTGATGTCCGTGCAGATTGATCCTTATGATATTTTGCGCTAGCCTCAAGCACCGTGTCATAAACGGACTCCGCGCCCCCCTCCTGCGTACGGGAGATCAACGTGTCATATTGGATCAGCTGTATGTCAAAATTATTCTTAAGGGCCATCTCCGTGGCCTCTTGCAAGGACATGGAATAGGATGCGCCATCCTGAACACCGGCACCTGTATCCGGGACATCCAGGGCTTCCGCAAAACACAAAGCCCCAGTCGCTAAAAATGCCAGAATCGCAAATCCCTTTAAAAATACAATTGGTGTTTTTTTCATAAGTCGATCACTAAACATAGGTCGAAATCTTTTTTATGCTTTTAACAATGGCATCGGCTTCCTTCAGGGGCACATGGCTCAAGATCTCAACCCACCGTTTCTGCGCGATTACCCGCATGCGTTTGGCC
>JBBRHV010000088.1:0-6361 GCA_038222225.1 Candidatus Omnitrophota bacterium | reverse complement strand
GATCAACCGGGTTTCTTTCGGAGTGGAGTCTTTGGACCGGGAGGTCCTCAAACACATCCATCGGGAGGGTTTGAATTTTGACAGCTTGAAGCGGGCCGTTCAGGAGATCCGGGGGTTCTCGAGCCTGGAAAATATTAATGCGGACCTAATGATCGGGCTGTGGAATGATACTCCGCAAACTGTGGTTGAGAGTTTCACGAAACTCGCCGAATTGAATGTCGATTCGATCCTGGTTTATCCGTTGGTGCCGATCACGTATTATCTGAAAAAATATTATGGCAGTCAGAAGGAGGCTTTTGATCGCCAGCTGGCGGACAAACTTCGAATTTTTGAGGAGACGGTGATGCCGGTGGCGGAACGGTATGGGTATGGTTTTGTTCATTCGGAACATTCGGTGCAGGACAAGGATTCATGGAATTTTGTGCTCAAGGAGCACTTAGCGTTAGATCAAAAACAGTATTATTTTCGAACCGATGATTTTCTTTCGGACTCGCTCGGAATAGGAACGGATTTTTGGTCCATGATCACAAACACCGCCTATTACCAAAATGAAGGATATGTATCCTCTGCGGAAAATTTGAGCGCCCCGGGAGTTCGATACCGGGGGATCCTGTTTTCCGGCGAATGGGATAAGATCTTTTATGTGGTCAAAAGACTGGCGGATAGAAATCGCCTGTCCTTATTGCAATATAAACAGAGATTCGGCACCGATGTCCGAAATGATTTTAAAGAGGAGCTGGGTAAGCTGCAACGGCTCAACGCGATCCGGATCAGTGAGGACGCGGTATTTTTGACCACGAAAACATATGAAGAGAAGTTCACGTATTTGCTTTTCTTTTTTGATAATCAGATGATTTTTCGTGAGATCGAAAAGCTGCTGGCCGCCTGACGCGTATTTTCAAACGGGACGGGGCAGATTGAATTTGAGGATACTTGATGATGACACAATTGCAATCGTTGGACAAAGAAGTGAAGCTGCGGACATTGTTTGTCGAGTTAGCCGGGAAAAAGGGCTATGACGACGCGATCGTTCATTTGGATCTGTTCAATTTTTTTGATCTGAAGACAACGCTGAGTTTGTCGGGCATTCATGACCTTTGGAAAAGCCGTGTTTTGAAAGTAGAAGGGTCGGAGAATCGGGTTGGCCTTCATATTCATATTCCGTTTTGTCAAAAAATATGCAGTTATTGCAATCTAAACACTCAAGTTTATACGGGTGAGGCTCAGCTGCATGCGTATACGCAATGCCTTTTGCAAGAGGTGAGATGTCTCAGGGACATTTTTAAAAATATTAAATTGAAAATCTTTCATTTTGGCGGCGGTTCTCCCAATCTGCTGGGCGGGCCGGATCTTAAGAGTATTTTGGAGGAGTTGGCTCAAAGTTTCAGTTTTGAGGAGTCTGCCGAAAAGACCTTTGAATGCAACCCGAATCATTTTTCGGTTGAGCAGCTGGCGGTTCTGGGAGCTTTTGGGATCAATCGAATTTCATTTGGGGTTCAGTCATTAGACAGCGGTGTTCTGCAGTCGACCAATCGAGGACACCAGAATTATGAGAATATACAGTCCGCTATTGAGAATGCCCGGAAACTCGCCGCTTTGGAAAGCATCAATGTTGATCTTATGATCGGATTATGGAATGATACCCCGCAGACCGTTCTGGACAGCTTTATCAAGCTGGCGGAGTTGAAGGTGGACTCCATTTGCCTGTATCCTTTAATTCCCACTCCGCAGTATCTGAAAAAATATTATGACAGCCTCAAGAACCTGTTTGATCAGGAGATGGCGGATAAAATTTCGCGTTTTGAAAAGCTGGTGATGCCTGAAGCGGAAAGGCATGGCTACGGTTTTGTTCCTTTGAGTCATTCCGGCCCGGATCGGGCAACTTGGAATTTCATACTGCAAAAGCATTTGGCGTCTGATCAGAGAAAGTATCAATTTAGAACAGATGATTATCCGTTTGATTATCTTGGAATCGGCGCGGGGTCGTGGTCCATGATCCGGGAGACGGCCTATTATCGAAATGAAGGGTATAAAGATTTATCGGTCGATGGCGGCGCCATTGATGCTCGCTATTCGGCGGTTTTTTTGCGGGATCAATGGGAGAGGATTTTTTATATCCGTGAACGGTTCCTTGAGCGGAACAGATTGTCGCTATCCCAATATCGGGACCAATTCGGAACGGATATCCGTGATGATTTTAAACATCCTATCGAGCAGCTTAAACGATTAGGAGCTTTAACGCTGGATGAGGATGTTCTTTTTTTTACGGCCGGATCTCAGGAGGAGAAATTTACGCATTTGCTTTTTTTTGTTGATCCGTCGATCATTTTGTCTGAGCTGGATCGATTGGTCGCAAAAGGATAGCGCGAGGATAAGGCAATGATTCGAAAGGCCATGCTGTGAGTATGAACGATTATAATATCCACGATCATTCTGATTCCATTCTGCTAACATTGCACATCACAAATAAGTGCAATATCAGCTGCGAATATTGTTATGCGTCAAAGGACAAGAGGCCGGACATGACATTTGAGACCGCGTGTCAGGCCGTTGATTTTCTTCAAAAGGACAATGTGAGTTTGAAACAGCATACGGTTGCGTTTGTCGGAGGGGAACCCCTGCTGTGTTTTGAACTGATCAAGAAAATTGTGCGCAAGGCGCAGGAAAGCGGGATCCGCAAATTTATTCTATGCACCAATGGAACCCTTCTCGATGAGGAGAAAGTTCGGTTCCTTGTTGAAAACAATATTTCGCCCACCATTCATGTTCTTAGTTTAAGTCAGATCTTGCAGAATTTAGACCTGTTTGAGCCGTATAGAAATTTTTGGATCAATAAAATTGATCCGGATCCGTTTCGGGTCCGGCTTTGTGTTACTCCGGGCACCGTTCAGTCTTTAGCCGGCGATATCGAAGGTATTCTTCGGCATCCGATGGGCGGGGTCCTTGAGTTCGGGGTTATGCCGGCGATGCATGAAACGTATCAGGGGGATGCGCATCAGAGCCGGAAATTTCTGGCGGATCTGGAACGGGAGATGATAAAGATCGCCGATATTTATAGTGACCGTTTTAACCGTATGCGGCCGTTTAATTTTTCGATCGGAGAATGCCTTTCGTACACGGCATTCTCAGCTTTTCCAGACCCGGCGAAGGCGGAATTTCAGTTTTGTTCTGCGGGTGCGCGGATGTTGAGTGTTGGTTTGGAGGGCGAGCTGTATCCTTGTTATCTTTGTGCGGCAAACGCGCAGAAAAGCAAAGAGTTTGTGATCGGCCATGTCCGTGAGGGCGTGGTCAGCCCGGAACCGATTGGCCGGTTTTGCGGGGCGAAAGACAATAAATGTTTTTCCTGTCTGTATTGGAACCGTTTTGAGAATAAGGATCCGGATGTTCCGGCGAAGGCATATAAAATGTTTTATTGCTGCTGGCTCGAAGGGCAGAAATATATTGTGGAACATATCCGTTGGGGCCGTAAAGAGGATATTGAAAGCGTTAAAAAATATATATTTTTCAAAAACCAATTTCATGTCGAGGTGGACAAGCGATTGATGCTTTTTGAGGAATTGTTGCGAGAGTCTCATTTTTTCCATATTGAGCCTTCGCAGAAGATATCCGGACAAGAGCTGAACCCATGCCGGTTTAACGTGTGGTATTGGGGAAAGCCTTTTCAGAAAGAGAAAGGCTTATCGCAAATCGTCAGTTTTTTTGAATCCATCAATTCCTTAGAGGATGTTCAGCTTGATATGGCATTTTTGAAACGGATCCTGGAAGCGGATGTTGATTTCCAGAAGATCCGAAACGTGTGTGTCGGCACGGATTTTCGAGCAGCGAATTCAGAATCGCGCGTAAAGCTTTGGTTTTATAGTGACCAAGATCCGCAGATGCGGGATCGGGTATTGGAAATGGCCAATTCGCCGGCTTCTTTTAGGAATTTGTTGCTGGGCGAGCGGTTTTTGTGGGGATGTGATTTTTTCCTTGATGGACGCTCGCGATTGAAAATGTATGCGGTTTTTCATGAAGAATTGTTAAGCCAGCCCAAGATCCAGGCCCAATTAAAGAAATTGTTTCATGGAGAGATCGTGAGGCACATTGAAAACTGTTCGGATTTTTATGTTTCAGTGGATAAGAATTGGGAGAGAATCTTGCACTTTTTTCCTAAAGACATTGCGATGCTGAGAAAAAAAATGAATGCACAGGAGGCTGACCTGCTTAGCTTTGACAATGTGCAAAAGCACTATCCGGCGTTGGGTTTTTCGTTTCCGGAGAAAGAATTTCTGAGCGGAGAGATCAAGACGGTCAATTTGTATTATTGATGATTCAGGTTTGACGGGGTTTGGCCGTCAATGAAACGGCTTTTGGCGATCGATGTTCGCGACTGAGCAAGTTATGTTTTTTCCTTGGGATTTGGCCGTGTACATGGCCTGGTCTGCTAAGCGGATCAGTTCATCCTTTGAGACGGCATCTGCAGGGAAGGAGGCCAATCCGATACTGACCGTAAACCGCATGTATCCGATTCCTGAGGGAGAGGGAAAGTTGTGTTCCGCAATTTTTTTGCGCAGGCGCTCGACAATTTCAAAGGCGCGCGGACCAGCATTGTTCTGTAAGATCATGGCAAATTCTTCCCCGCCGTAACGGCAGACATAATCGACAGACCGCAATGATTCCGTTAGAAGGCGGGACATTTCTTTGAGCATCATATCCCCATATTGGTGTCCGCAGGTATCGTTGAGTTTTTTAAAGTCATCAATATCGATCATGGCCAGGGAAAAAGGCTCATTGTTTCTTTTGCTGTTCTCGATCTCGATCACCAGGTTTTTCTGAAAATAGCCGTGATTCCAGAGCCCGGTCAAAGAATCCGTCTGGCTTTGCGCGACGACCATCTCATAAAGGCGGGAGTTTTCGATCGCCAGTCCGGCCTGGTTTGCTAACAAGCGGAAAAAGCGGATGTCTCCCTCGGAAATCGGTTTTTTCGTAAAAATATTATCAGCGATGATCAATCCGTTGATCTGGTCTTGAGCCTTGAGCGGCATAATCAGGAGCTCATGGCTTTGGAATTTTTTCAGAAACGGGTCGTCCTGGAAGTTCAGGAGCTCTTCCGGTGGCAGATGCCAGGCGTGGCCGCGATGGTAGGCTTGGCACAGTAAACAATCAGGCATATCCTTCACTGAGAACGCCATGTCTTTTAAAGAAAGGTAAAGGGCGGATTCATGAGAGGTCTTTTCAAGGCGTTCGGTACGGATCAGATCTTCCATGCGCTGGTCAGATTGATCAATGTACTTCCAAATCTGATTCGCTTCTTCACCGGATTCCGGCCCAATGGCCATTTCGCATTTGAGGGTCTGGTTTTTGGGGTTGAAAAGAAAAAGGATCGCTCGATTGTACTCAAGCCCGGAGTGTGAGGTGACGCCGGTTAGAATAATATAGAGAATGTGCTTTAAGTCCAGCGTTGTGCGCATGGCAGAGCTGATTTCATAAAGAATTTTCAAATTACGTTCGGTTGAGTCGTTCTGTGGCGTTTCCATGTTTCATCTCGCAGATTGTTGGCTGATTCTGTGAAAGATATCATTTAATGTAATCTTTGTCAAGAGACATATTTTCTGAACAGCTCAGGAGGCAAGTCCGCAACTTTTTTTGTTGCAGGTATTTACAATATTTTTGGAGTAAGCGTGGTGCGAACCGTCTCCTTGACACTCCAGGGGGTGTGTGTTATACTTTCACAAGCTTAAGTACTGGCTTTTCAATATGTTCTGCAATTCCGGGGGAAAAATTGAGCTGGATGGACATTGTGATAGTCTGTATTTTCGGCTGGTGTGTTGCGGTCGGTATGAGACAGGGCGTTTTTTTCGAAACATTTCGAGTGCTCGGGGTTTTTTTTACAACCGTATTTGCGCTGCACTTTTTCCCGATGTGCGCGCAGTTTCTAAGGAGAGGCTTTCCTATCGCTCCACGTTATGTCGAATTTGTTTCTTATATTTTTTTGTGGATGTTTATTGTGCTGAGTTTTAAGCTCATATGCGATGCAATGGGCCTTTTCAGGAGAGTGCCGGAAGGAGAAGAATTGTTTTTTCGAAGTCGCATGTGGGGAGCCGGGTTAGGATTTCTTAGGGCGATTTTAGTTTCAGGCTTGACCTTTACAGCTGTTGTTATTTTAGATTATACCCCGACGGTGCAGGCCAGTCAGGCTTCTTTAAGCGGAAAAATACTATTTCAGACATCCTTAAATATTTATGGGTCTACACCGTTTCTAGTGGGTAAATAAGACCCATTTGTTTGAGTTAAGTTTATTGTTTAAAAGCATTTACAAAAACATTTGTTCTTTGAAAACTTGACACGTTTACCTGAAGCGATAAAATCAGGTTATGAAAAC
>JBBRHV010000087.1:0-6532 GCA_038222225.1 Candidatus Omnitrophota bacterium | reverse complement strand
CCATCTCCCCCCTCCTTGATCCTTTTTATGATTTGCCATGCTTCTGGATTTTACGAATATCTTTAGCGATTTCATTCAGCCGAAACTCTATGGAATTTAGAATCCAGAACTGAAAATGCTCTATCCTTGACTGCCGGTGGATCATCCAGATGATCTTCAACGACACCAAAAGAACACCGATCTCTATCGACATCAGCGGCGGCAGCTCAAAGGTCCACTTCATAAAATGCGCAGCCGAATTCCATGAAAACAAAATCAGAATCACAATAACAAAAAACGTATTCAAAACCAGATCCAAACGATTGGCCTGCGTTCCACCGATCTGACCAACCAAAACCCTCACATTCTCCTGATCTTTCTTGAATTGCTCCAGTTCCTTAAGCAAAACTTCCGTCGAGGACTGGTCCCTCTCCATAAACGCTCCTTTTACCCGGTTGGTTTTTCGATCAGTTCGATCTTATAGCCGTCAGGATCCTGCACAAACGCGATGACCGTTGTCCCGTGCTTCATCGGGCCCGGCTCACGCGTGACCATGCCGCCTTGTTTCTTGATGCGCTCGCAGGCCGCATAAATATCGCTTACGGAAAGCGCGATATGGCCGAACCCATCGCCGATCTCATATTGCGCGACACCCCAATTATAGGTCAGCTCAATCACCGCCTCCGTCGCTTCCTCACCGTAACCGACGAATGCCAGCGTAAATTTTCCTTCGGGATAATCCTTGCGGCGCAACAGACGCATCCCCAAAAGATTCGTGTAAAAATCAATGGAACGCTCCAAATCTCCCACCCGGATCATCGTATGCAACAAGCGCATGTTTTTTTCCATTCTGAAATGTGAAGCCCCGAATAAAACCCGGAGTTTAAAATTTTTTCTTAAGCAACCGCAGCGCTTCTGACAGGTTGAACAATCCCAACCCAAGATATCCGATCAAAAGCAGCCACAAACCATACATAATTTTAACTTCCAGAACCAGCTTGCTCATGTCGGTGGTAAAAATCTTATAGGTCACCCCGCCAAAAATGGCGATCCCGATGATGCCCAGCGCTAATCTTATAAAAAATTTGGATTCGAACTTTACGGAAAGCCACAGAGCATGAGCCTAATCGATCTGAGCCTGTTTTTTTCCGGTCAGGAGCTTGGCCACTCCGCCGACCGCGGCGGATTCAACTGAAACCCACGGCAAAAAAATCCCGCGCAAATCATCACCAGACACACGAAAGAAATCGTCCGGCGCATCATTCCGTCTCCGGAATTGTTGTTTTAGTTTCTTCTTCCACCCGCTGCTTCAGCTCCCAGGCGCCGCCGGACTTCTCGGCATTCATCTGATCATCGCCCTTCTTTTTATTTTCCATATGACGTTCGCGCTCTTCCGCCATTTCCCTCTCCGCATGTTGCTTTTTCTCGCGAAGCTTATTCATTTCTTTTTCAGCGTTCTCTTCCCGGGATTTCTTTTCATTCTTAGTTTTCTTTTCCGCCTTCTCTTTTTTTTCCTTCTTCTCTTTCTTGGCATTTTCTCTCAAGAAAGACGCATTGTCGTTCGCCCGCTCATAAGCCCGGTCACCAGGGCCTTTTTCGCCCCCCGTAGCCGCAAAAGAGGCCTGAACGGAAAACAACAGACAAAACCCAACAACAATTGAAATAATACGACGCATGGAACCCTCCTTCAAAAATGGAGCCCTTCGGGCAGAGCCCGTGGTCCCCATTTAAATTACCCCCTGCTGATTCACTCCCCCCGCAGTTTTGTGTAACAAAACTACCAGCGGGGGCCTATTGGCGTGAATCAAACCGCTGGGGGTTTATCCGCCTTATCTGTTGACCGGCGGAATCCGCCCTAGCGCCACGACTTTTAGTCGCGCATTCATCCACGGCTAAAAGCCGTGGTTTTCTGCGAAGGCGGATAAAAAACGGGATGGGCAATTTTGCCCATCCCGTCCTTCGACATGACTATTTCTTGCCGACTACAAAATAAACAATCGTACCTAAATAGGGAACCAGCAGGATCGCAAGAATCCACAACACCTTAGCTTTGCCCTTCTGGTTTTCCATACAATCTAAAAGCCCGACAATGACTGCGACCAAATACATAATTGCTAAAATCGCTTTCATGCCCCCCCCCTTTTCAACGAGTTGTTATTGGCCCAACCCGCCTAAAGCTTTTTTAACATCACCGGCCGCTTCATCCACCTTTTGCTGAGCCATGGCTTTAAGCTTAACTTGCGCCTGTTCGATAATGCTTTTAGCTTGTTGAGATTCCTTATCAAGGTTAGCCAGGACATACTTCGCCGTATTGACCGCCTGATCAAACTGCTGGCTGTTCAAAAACGCGTTAGCCTCTTTGATCAAATAATCGGCCTGGGCCTTAACATCCTGAAGTTTTTGAGCATTGGAAATCGCTTGTTTGGAATCGGCTGATTCCGGTTTCTGCGCGCATCCGACAGCCACAAAAGCCGCCGATAGGCAAAGAACTGCAAAATAAAGATGTGTCTTTTTCATTGTCCCTCCCCTTTTTGATTAAAATATCATATGAGTTTTTTTAAAAAATACAAAACAATATTTAGTCTGCCAACGTTCGCATATCTTACAAAAGAAAAGCCTTAGACACCTCCTTCAAGGAATGTCTGGCCCTTGATCCGAAAATGACGGTGCGCTTATCCCGCTAAAACTTTTTTGAATTCCTCTGCCGCCTGATCCAGCAAAAGAGAAAGTTCCTCACGGGGTTTTCCCGGCACGGCATAAAAATATTTATGCCAAACCACCTCCATGCCACAAAAACCGAAATCCCCGAAATCCACGGTTATATCGATCGCAGAACGCAGCCCATTCTGTTCATAGGCTTCCTTCGCCCCGCCGGTCGTATTGAAGATGACCACTTTTTTACCGCCGAGCAGCCCTTTCGGCTCATGAGTGACAGCATCAAAGGTATAGGCAAACCCGTAACTGAACACGCGGTCCATATATCCTTTGAGGATTGCCGGCATATTGAACCACCAGATCGGAAACACAAAGACCAAAAGCTGCGCGTCCTTTATGAGGGTCTGCTCCACCTTGACGTCCGCTCTCGGAGCGCCTGCCTGCATGGCCTTAAAATCCTCGCCGGACAGGATCGGGTCGAACTTTTGGGCATAAAGATCCCTGACTGAAATTTCATAACCTTGAGATTTTAAAACACCTTGAATTTTTTCTTTAACCGAATGGTTATAACTGACGGGGTTGGGATGCGCATAAATGACCACTGCTTTTGACATAAAATTCCTCCACTTTTAGACTCTGTTATACGGTTGGAACTCTATCAGAACAGAAACGGCCTCTTAAAATCACTCCTCTTGAATGGGGGATAACGGATAAAACTCTGCCACCTTATATTCCGTGTTATAAGGCGCATCCATCAACGGATGTTTATTCTGGATGATCCGGTTTAAAACCGCCGTTGGATTATAGAGATAGTTATACGCATCTTCATCCATCAGCCCGCTCTCTTTGGCCTCCGCAATGCTTTCATCAACAATTTGAACCATGCGGGAGAAAACTCGGATCAGTTTTGGATCTTCATCATGGGTGATGAGCTCGTTGAGCAGTTGATGAAGCATGGTCACCGGATCATAAACCACGCCGACATCAATCACCGCATCATTCAGAATATGCTCATAAAAAATCTGCTCCTGATCCCGGGTCTGCACAACACTGCGCTTAAAAACATAGACGTTCCGAATCCCCTGATCGGTTCGTTCTCTTGATACTTCATTGATCAGCCGTTCCCTCTGCCGCTCCTGCAGCCATTCAAAACTGTAGAACGCGCCCACTCCCCAAGGATCCCACCTCTCAAGCCGCTGATAAGGCTGGTAAAGATACCCCAACGGAGGGATATCCGATGTCCTCCAGGCCGGATGAGGAAACTCCACAAACAATTCATCCACCAAAGGTTTCAAAAGAGGAACCAACTCCTGACAATCCGGACACGCCATTAAACGATCGGACCATTTGTCGGAAAACGCCTCAACAGGTGTGATCGTATACTGTGCCCATTCTTGCTCAGACATCGCCTTCTGCACCAAGATCATATCTGATAAAAATTCAGGGAGCATCGCCTTCATCTCATCTTCCCACTCTCCCATCTCAGTCAAATCCACACCGGATTCTGCGACGGTTTTCGTCGCTTCATCAATAAACGCGGGGACAACTTGCTTGTACGATCTGGCGGTCGAAAATCGTGACGCATACAGCTCATCCAAAGTCGCAAGAGCCGGAGGTACAAAAGCATACGCTGCTAATGTCACCGAAACCACCACCCCGGCTGCTATGGAAAATGCAAAAAACTCCCGAAAACCTCTCATCAATATTTCCCCTATATTAAGTCGCTCTTCTCAATTAATTCTTACGTCATCCTAAAACATGCGCTAAAATTTTCATAAATAGTGTAAAACTACCAGTAACTTGAATTCCATTATAATATAAATATATATTTTTACAACCCCCCAATCTCTTGTGAATAAAAGACTTATATCTCTCTTTAAAAATACGATCAATTCTTCGTTTTATGGTTCATTTTAGGAGGGCTTGGGCTCGGTGTTGGCACTCAAACATTTCAGTGAACGGACCGCACTCCCGGCGGCGCTGTTTGTTTTTGTCTGCATCCTGACCGCCTCGGCCTTAGTTCCTCCGTGGAGAAAAGGTCCAAAACCTTTTTAAGGCCGGTGAATTTTCTTTAAAAGCCAGGCCATATTGCGGCCTAAGGTTTGCATCGTCTCCACGCCTTCGGGATCATCTTCGACCTCTCCCTCCGCACGGCCGATACCTAAATTCCAATAACTGGAACCCACCACGATCATCTGCTCAATTAAGAAGAAATGGTTCATCGCGTCAAAAGTCGGCAGCGCCCCGGCCCGACGAACCGCCACCACTGCCGCGGCCACCTTGCTCTTCAAAAGATCGCCGTTAGACCGGGCGACAATACCGGCACGGTCGATAAAGGCCTTCATTTCAGAGGTCACATTACTGAAATAAGTCGGAGACCCTAAAAGGATTCCATCCGCTTCAAACATTTTCTTAAGCCACTCATTCAGCGGGTCATCACCGATGACGCATTGACCGTTTTGCTTATCCTTACACACAAAACAGGCCCTGCATCCACTCAAACGCACCCCGGACATTTCGATCAATTCGGTTTGGATCCCTTCCATTTCCAGCTCATTCAAAACCATTTGCAGCAGTCGGGAGGTGTTTCCTCCGCGTCTCGGACTTCCGTTTAAAGCAATGACCTTCATAATAACCTCCAAAAAATCATATTTTGTTTTTCTTATTTCATAATTTATTGTATACTTAGTATATAAAGAATACAATTAAGAATAATCCATTCTGAAGGCGCATTATGAAAAATCACTTTAAAATTTCTGTCTTTTTCCTGCTCATTATTTCCCTGTTCACCATTCCCAGTTCCGCACAATATTGTGTACAAGACAAAATGTCGGGCATTACGACAGCATTAGGGTTGCAAATATGCCGAAATACTGCCGCTGAAAGCCTTCATGTCGTATATACCAAAGCAATCAATGGCCCGTCAGCCGTTTGCCCTGTTGCGGCAGACACTTTATGTCGGGTTACAACCGGACACGGAGACTGTTCAACTGGGTATTTCCAATGCAAGAAGCCGGGTAATGTACTAATACCAACTGCTGTGGATATCTATCAAGAACAAAAGAATCTTACATCTCAAATCTATATTGGCTATGCATGTTATGATCAGGCATTGATAGACGCATACTATCCATAAAGGAATCCTTTCATTATGAAGCGCATTATGAAAAAAAACTTACGGATCTCATTTTTAACTGTTTTGAATCTGGCCCTGTTTACGGTTTCCAGCTTTGCGCAATACTGTGTGCAAACGACCACTTATAGTCAAATCCTCGGAGGCGGAATACAGCTCTGCCGGACACCATGGCCAGCAGCAAAAGATCTGATTGACCCAGCCTATTTTTGGATGGCACACGCAAGTACTGTTAGTGGGGAACGAGGACTTTTTCACGTTTTTTGGCGCCATTATTATATTCAAGAACTTTTAAACACTAATACGGGCTCTGATTCCGTTTGCAGAGAGGACATCCCTGAGAATATACGTAGAACTGGCTATTTATGGGGTTCTGCTTACGACTCTGGAGGAAAATTGAGATGTAACGGTACTGCGTGGTCTTATGGCACGCTTCTCTCTACTTCTATCAATCGAGCTGTGAACGACACTGGGATGTATATACCTAATTATTATGACGTCATTGCAACTGTTCTTTGTGTTAATTTCAGTACTCCCATTGAATAATATAGAAGGAAACCTGTGATGATATGCTTTATGATGAAAAAAGTCTTTAAAAAAAATATTCTTGCTGTTTTCATGATATTTCTATTATCTACTTCCTGTTTCGCGCAGACTACTTGTCTAAATAAAAAAAGCACGGGCATGATTATAGGTGGAGCAATACGAAAATGCACATCTTTTCCGCCAGGGCCAAATCTTTTACGGGTAGTAACAACACCCGGC
>JBBRHV010000086.1:0-6701 GCA_038222225.1 Candidatus Omnitrophota bacterium | reverse complement strand
GAAAAACGATCTCCTGTGGGGATGTGAGCATTGTCCGTGACTTTATTGATGTGCGGGATGTTGTGCGTGCTTACGGGTATGTGTTGGACCAGGGGGTGGCGGGAGATATTTACAATGTTTGCAGCGGCCGGGGTTTTTCGTTGGGAGATATTCTTGAACGCATTTGCACCAAGCTGGGGCTGGGCAAGGTGTGGATCGTATCCCAGGGATTGATCAGGCCGGTCGATAATCCGGTCATTGTGGGAAACGGGCAAAAGTTGTCTCATTTGGGATTCAGAGCAGCCTATGATCTCGACCGGTCGTTGGAAGATATGATCCTTTGGTGGCAGAGAAAGCTTGTCCCATGAGAGTGTTATTCACCAGCCCTATCATGGAGCATCCTCCTGTTGGAGGCCCGGCGCTTCGGATCGAAAACTCGATCAAAGCGCTCTCCCGTGTGAGCGATCTTTATATTGTTTCCCGCGTTTCTCATGTTTCTTTAGGGGGAGTTCAGGCGGAAGATTTTTATAAGAAGTTTTGCAAAGCTTTTTTTTATGCTCCGTCAGCCAGAGTAAGTGCCAACAAATATATCCGTCGGTTTCAGAGAGAATGGCATAAGGTTTTTGGTGTTGCTGCAGATACTGAGTTTATTTTAAGGAAAGTGGATGAGCATAACATTGATGTTTTATGGTGCGGGTATGGCTGCGTATCTTACCCGTTGGTAGACCGGATAAAGACTTTGCGGCCGGGATTGAAGGTCGTTTGCGATACGGATAGTGTCTGGTCGAGGTTTGTTTTGCGTGAACTCCCTTTTGAACGGGATCCCAGGCGCCGGGCTGAGATCGAGAAACAGGGGCGCGCTGCAGAAGCCTGGGAACGGAAAATGATCCGTATGTGCGAGATCATGATAGCTGTTTCAGAGGTGGATGCTGAGTATTATCGTTCAATAACAGCGGAACCTGAACGAGTCATGATGTTTTCTAATGTGATTGATCTGAAAACGTATGAAGGTGCTCCTAGGGCTGTTGCAGCTTTCAAAAAGCCCTGCATTTATCTGGCGGGAACATTTGGTCATGAGAACAGTCCCATGGATCGGGCCGCCCGATGGATGATCGAGGAAGTTCTTCCAATGGTGAAGAAAGAGATTCCGCAGGTTCATTTTTATCTGGTCGGCAGGGACAGTGAGATTGTTTGGGGAAATTTGGAAGATCCGTCTATCACTGTGACAGGAAAAGTCCCTTCTGTTTTGCCGTATCTTTGTCATGCAGATGTGGCGGTTGTTCCGCTGCAGTTTGAATCCGGGACACGTTTCAAAATCATTGAAGCTGGTGCATGCAAGGTTCCGATCGTTTCTACGGCCCTCGGCGCGGAAGGGATCCCTGTTGTTCACGAGCGTGATATCCTTTTGGCAGATACGCCGCAGGATTTTGCCGGTGCCATTATTCGTGTTATGAAAGATAAGGATTTGGCGGCGCGTCTTGGCAGCAATTGTCAGAAATTGATTTGGGAAAAATACAGCGTTGAATATCTTGCTGTTGAGGCAAGGGCCATATTGCAGAGGTTGGAAGGCCGATGAAGCTTAAAACCCTTGTTGCTCTTACGGTTGATTTTTTTGGACTTTGGAATGCCCGGCTTTTCCGTTCCTTACGGCTGTTTGATGTCGAAGGGCGAAAATATCATTATTTTTTTCATTCTTATAATGTGACTTGGCGGCATGAGAGGGCTATTGAGGTCCCGATCATTCGGGATGTGATGAAAAGATATCAGGGAAAGAAGATTCTGGAAGTCGGGAATGTCATGTCGAACTACTTTTCATCCGGGCATGATGTTGTTGATAAGTATGACTTGTCCCTGGGGGTGATCAAACAGGATGTCGTGGATATCAGTGCTGTCGGGCAATACGATCTGGTCATGACTGTTTCCACCCTGGAACATGTGGGTTGGGATGAGACGCCTAAAGATCCCCAGAAGGTTTTAAGGGCGCTTGAAGTCCTGAGACGGTGTTTGAAGAAATCAGGACAGGGCATTGTGACGTTTCCTATAGGGTATAATCCACCCATGGATGCTTTGTTTGATGCAGGAAAATTTGCCTTCAGAGAGGCGCTTTGTTTTAAACGTGTTTCATCGGACAACCAGTGGCAACAGGTCCAGTGGCAGGATATTAAAGGCTTGGCGTACAATTCTCCGTACAATGATGCCAATGGCCTGGTGATCGGTTTTTTTGACGCGAAAGGGTCTGCATAAAATGAAAATTGAATCTGTTGTCAACAAGGAACAATTATTGGCGCTGATCCTGCGGCATGACTTTGTAGAGGACGGCATCCATTTTTTTACACCGAATGAATTTTCGCAACAGCTTGCATATATGAACCGGCCTCAAGGGTATCAAATCGAGCCCCATGTCCATAATGTTGTTCCGCGTAATGTTGAGTTAACCCAGGAAGTCCTTTTTATCAAGAAGGGACAAGTGCGCGTGGATTTTTATGATCAGACGCGCGTTTTTTTGGAAAGCCGTGTCTTAAATGGAGGGGATGTGATCCTTTTGGCGCATGGCGGGCATGGGTTCACGATGCTTGAACAAAGCGAGATCATTGAGGTCAAGCAGGGACCGTATGTGGGTGAGCAGGATAAGGTGCGGTTTAAGGGTATCAAGCCATAATGGGCGATGCTATGGATAATAAAAAGTTACGCAAGATCCCGGTTTGTCAGCTTTTTTTAGACGGGCGTGAGCTTGAGTATGTCACAGGTGCTGTTAAAGCAGGTTGGATCTCTTCTTCAGGCAAATATGTTACGGCATTTGAGGAAGAATTTGCCAGGTATTGCGGTGTGAAGCATGGTGTTGCGGCGTGCAATGGGACCATGGCGATCCATTTGGCGCTTGTGGCTCTGGGGATTGGCCCTGGGGATGAAGTGATCATTCCTGATTTTACGATGATCGCAAGCGCAGCTGCCGTCGTCTATACTGGCGCAAGGCCGGTTTTTGTTGATGTTGATTCAGCTACATGGAACATTGACACGAGCAGGATTGAGGAGGAAATCACATCGCGGACAAAAGCGATTATGCCTGTATCCATCTTTGGGAATCCCTGTGACATGGAGGCTATTGATGCGATTGCAAAGAAACATAAACTGTATGTCATTGAAGATGCGGCAGAATCGCATGGGGCTGAATTCAAAGGGAAAAAGGCCGGAGCGCTTGCGGACGTTACGGCATTCAGTTTCTTTGCCAACAAGAATTTAACGACAGGTGAAGGCGGCATGGTTGTGACGGATGATGTGAAACTTGCCGAGCGTTGCCGTTATTTCAAAAATTTGTGTTTTCCTTTGGCCGGTTCGCGTAATTATATTCACGAAGATATCGGGTTTAATTATCGCATGTCCAATCTTCATGCCGCGATCGGTTTAGCTCAGGTTGAGAAAGCGGATGAGTACCGCGCGATGCGTATCCGTAATGCAGGGCTTTATAAGAGGTTCCTCAAGGATGTCCCGGGTATTGTTTTTCAAAAGGATACCGAGAATAGCGTCAATGTCCATTGGATGAATGCAATTTTGATCGTTCCTGGGGAATTCGGCGCTACCCGTGATCAGTTGATGGAGCATTTGAAAGCCAATGGAATTGAAACGCGTTTGCTTTTTGTCGGGATGCATCACCAGCCATGTTTGAAGAAAGCTGGAGCTGATTGTACGGGTATGTATCCTATTACGGACAATTTAACGGCCAATGGTTTGTATTTGCCTTCGGCCAGCAATCTGAGTGAAGATGATATCCGGTGTGTATGCGAGAAAATCCGGGAGGCTGCACGTGTCTGAAGTGTTCAGTGATTATGCCAGGTATTATGATCTGCTGTATAAAGACAAGGATTATGAGTCGGAAGCGGCGTATATCCATGGGCTGATCCAGAAATATAAACCGGGTGCGAAGACTATTTTGAACCTTGGTTGTGGGACAGGCAAGCATGATGCGTGCCTGCAAAAGTTGGGGTATGAGATCTGTGGTGTTGATTTGAGCGAGACCATGCTGGTTGAGGCCCACAAACGCTCGGTCCAGGGCAAGCTGGAGTTTTTTCATGGTGATGCGAGAAGCGTAGATCTTGGCAGAACTTTTGATGTTGTGATCTCTTTGTTCCATGTGATGAGTTATCAGACGGATGATAGTGATGTCGACGCTGCATTTCAAACGGCGAACAGGCATCTTAATAATGGTGGGGCGTTCATTTTTGATTTCTGGCATGGCGACGGCATTTTAAATGATCCACCGCAGGTCAGGGTTAAAAACCTGGAAGATGACAGGGTGAAGATTATCCGTACCGCAAAGCCTGTGATGCACCGTGAACGTCATGTCATTGATGTGAATTATCAGATTATGGCCACGGAGAAAAAGTCGGGGTGTTCCAGTGAACTTCGCGAAACACATGCGATGCGGTATTTCTTTTTGAAAGAATTGGAGCATTTTTTGTTAAAGTCTGGTTTTGTGGTTCAGGGTTCTTTTGAGTGGATGTCTGATAAGCCGTTAGTTTTGGCGTGGTATGGGCTAGTTATTTCTAGAAAGAATTGAAGTGAAGAGATTGTAGTTGCTGAAGGAAACAGAACATAAAAGCGCAGAAAGTATGAGGAATAATGATATGCGTAATTTAGGTTTGGTTTTTTCTCTTAACCGTCATGGCGGAGGGTTTTACCAGTGGACGATTAATTTATTAAATGCGCTTGAAGATTATAGAAAAGCTTGCGGTAATTTACGGATTAACGTTTTTATTCCTGCACAGAGCAATGAATTCATATATTTGCGGGATCGTTTTCCTAACTTTTGCTATCATCAGATTGCAAGGCCTACGGTATTTTTATCGAAGATTTTAAGAAGAATTTCTATGATCATGCCTTTTTTAATTAGTTTTTTGCGTTGGGTTCATCCTATAAACTCGATTTTTAAGAGAAACCAGATAGATCTGATGATTTTTCCGGGGACAACCATAGATGCTTCTTTCTGCCGAGGACGGCAGATGTTCATGTTTACTGATATAGCGCATGTTTTTTATCCTTATTTTCCTGAAGTTTCAGCAAATGGGCAATTGAGGCAGCGCCATATAATGTTCAAGTATGGCATAAAGTACGCTAGTCAAATCGTCGTTGATTCCTATCAGCTGCGCCAAGATATCGCCAAATATTATGCTGCAGATGTTTCCAGGGTAGAGGTGCTGTATCAAACCATGTCTCAAACCATGAATGACAATGGGGATAGCGATCATGAGTGCACTGATTTTCGGCGCAATTTGCCAAAAAGATATATTTTTTATCCTGCACAACTTTGGGCGCACAAGAATCATAAGAATCTTTTTCTAGCCATGAAGATCCTCGTGAAAGAACATGTCGATTTGGTCCTGGTTCTTGCCGGTTCTAAAAAGGATGGAGCGGAACATCTTTTTTCATTGATTCAGGAATTGGAAATTCAGAGCAATGTTAGTTATCTTGGATATGTGCCGGATAAATTTATGCCGCTGCTTTATAAAAGTGCGCAGATGTTGGTTATGCCGACTTACTTCGGACCGACGAATATTCCAACCCTAGAATCTTTTTATTACGGTTGTCCGGCAGTAATCTCAGATTTGCCGGGAGTTACCGAGCAAACGAAAGATGCCGCGTTATTGTTTAATCCTGATTCTCCGAAAGATATGGCAGAGAAGATATGCTTGGTCTTGAATGATAAGAAATTGCGGGAAGCAATGATTTGCAAGGGGCATGAGAGGATGAAGGTGCTGTCCTATAGGAATTATCAAGAGAAGCTGGCAACTATTTTGGATAGAAATTTGGATGATTGTGGTTGCCGGTGTGGGAGTTAGGGAATGGCGATTGATATTGCAATAGTATTAACGGCAACAATTGTTCCTAATGCGACGTTTGTAGCGCATTCTGATCCTGCTTTGCGCCGGGCAGAATACCTTGCGGCAATAAAGTATTATAAAAACTTTGCTCCTGTTTATTTTCTTGAGAACTCCTCATATCCATTACTTTCAGATTCAGATTTTTTGGGGATGGAGGGAGTTTACTTAAGAAAGCTTACGCCGTCGGGACATTTTGATCGAGGTAAGGGCTATCAGGAATTTGCCATGATCAATGAATGGCTGGATTCTGAGACTGTTCTGCCAAAACGGTTCATTAAGATAACGGGGCGTTACCAGATACATAATTTCAAGAATATTTACCAGGAGTGCTTGAATGAGCGGTCGGAGCGTTTCGTGATCGATCAATTGAGCAGAGCGGCAGTGGCTCTGACGAGGCTTTTTTATATTGGCACGGAGTGTTATCGAAAAAATTTAAAAGATTTTTATCTTGATTGTAATGATGAGCGGGGGGATTGGGCGGAGCGTGTTCTTTACAAGAAGTTACGGGGTGAAAAAATGGATTGTAAGCTTTTTTGTTATGAGCCGATGTGGAGAGGGGTCGATGGGAGCACGGGAGTAAGTACGCATTCTGCACACTGGAAGCATACTGTTAAAGGTTTGCTTAGAAGGGTTAATCGTTTAATTGACAGGAAATACATTCTATATCGTTAGTGGGATAAGGCAGCGTAGTGGATTTTTTTGAGAAGTATAATGCCCCCGGAAAACTGGACCACAAAAAGGCAAGAGTTAGGTATAATCTAACGTAGTCAAGGAGGTCCAGAATGGGCAGAATAAGAAGAAGTTTCAGTAACGAGTTTAAGGCCAAGGTGGCGTTGGCGGCGCTTA
>JBBRHV010000085.1:0-7105 GCA_038222225.1 Candidatus Omnitrophota bacterium | reverse complement strand
TGCACGATTCCACTTCTTTAGCTGTTTCTCCCGGCGAATTGCATCATTAACGTTATTAAACTTCTCAAAATAAACCAGCCATCTACTTTGTACTTTTTAGTAAAACCTTCAACTAACCGCTTCTTATGCTGAGCTATTCTTAATAATAAATTCCCAGTAACGCCAATGTACAAAGTGCCATTCTTTTTATTTGCAAGAATATAAATGCAATATTGTTTCATATCCTGGATCCCCTACTTCGTGGGGATGATATTCGCTAACGAACTTATGTTCACTTCGTTCCATAAATTCTAGCTCATATCACATATACCCTTCCCGTCTCAACGTCTCCAACCCCCCGCCATCATCCTTATCCTGCGCACGGCCGGAACGCTCCGCGATGTCTTTCAGTTTTCCGCTGGAAAGTTCAGCAATAATGTCATCCACGGTTTTAGCGGTTGATTCGATCGGAAATGTGCAGGGATAACACCCCAGTGAACGGTAACGTTTTCCCTCGCCCTGATCGTAATACAAGGACACCGTCGGAATGGCTTCACGCTTAATATATTCCCAAATATTCAACTCCGTCCAATCCAAAAGCGGATGAATGCGCACATGCGCCCCCGGAGAAAAATCCGTGTTGAACTGCTCCCAAAACTCCGGAGGCTGTTCACCGATCTCCCAGATATTCTGGCTATCACGCGGCGAAAAATACCGTTCCTTTGATCGCGACCCTTCCTCATCTGCCCGAACCCCGGCAATGATACCGGTAAAAACTTCCCCTTGCCCGTCAACAGTATACTTGTCCAATTCATGATCAAACCGGTAACGAGTTCCCTTACCGTTAAGCGTATTGGTCAAGGCCTCGGTTTTCAAAAGCCGGCAGCAAGTCAATCGATCGACCTTTCCGTCAGCGAATGTCTGTTTTGCCGCCAGCGCCGCTTCACTTCTACCATAAATCATATTCAGTTTCCATTCACGCGTCAGTCGGTCACGATACTCGATCATTTCCGGGATCTTATACTCCGTGTCAATATGGATCAGCGGAAAGGGAACATGCCCGAAAAACGCCTTCCGGGCCAGCCATAACAAAACAGTGCTATCCTTGCCGATGGACCAAAGCATGCCCAAATTTTTAAAATTGGCATACGCCTCACGGAGAATGAAAATACTTTTATTTTCTAATTTATCTAGATGATTCATCATTGTTAACTTATTTCCTAAGAGTTGAGTAGTGGAGTAGGACTTAACAACTTAACCACTCAACTCACTCAACTCACTCAACTCACTCAACTCACTCAACTACATCTCCCACTCATCCGCTCTTCCTCTTAGCCACTTAACTATTTTCTCAAACGACTCTTCCACCATCTCAACATCCGTCTCCACGATCAGCTCCGGCGCGTCAGGTTCTTCGTAAGGATCATCAATGCCGGTAAAATTCTTGATTTCACCGGACCGCGCTCTTTTATACAGCCCTTTCACATCCCTCTCTTCACATGCCGCTAGCGACGCCTTAACATACACCTCAACAAAATTCTGGCATTGCTTTCGAACCTTCCCGCGCGCCTCACGATAAGGCGATATGAACGAACACACAACGGAAACACCGTTACGCTCAAGCATCGAAGCCAAAAATCCGATCCGCTGAATATGCGCGTCACGCTCCTGCTTAGAAAACCCGATCTGCGGAAACAGATCCCGCACCACATCCCCATCCAGGTGCTCAATCGCCGCGCCTGCGGATTTAAAATGCCCTCGCACCTTCTCAGCCAGCGTGCTTTTTCCCGCGCCGGATAATCCGGTCAGCCAAAGAACAAACGGTTTCGTAACTTTTTTATCAGAACTCATGAAACAACCCGCCCTGCCGTTAAAATGTTCACTTAACCGAAGAAAACTTTTGTCAACGTCATGATCCCCAGGATAATGGTTGCGATCCCGATGTAAAGCCGCAAATTTTTCATATTCATCTCACGCACAGTGATGGCCGACAACGGCACCGAGAGGATCGCCCCGCCGATCAAAAACGGCGCCAACCTTAAGTCAACTGATCCCTTTAAAACAAAATATGTCAAAAGCCCCACGAAACATGTCAGTGCCTCTGCCAAAGACGTAATGGCAACCGCATTTTTTTCATTGATCCCGGCCAATAATTGTCCGCCGGTCACCACCGGGCCATAACCGCCGCCGCTGATGCCCTTGTTGAATGAAGCTACCAAGGCCAGCGCGACGGTTCTTTTCCAGGAAAACGCAAAACTTTTATTAAGCGTAAAAATAATAACCCCTCCGATCACCAGAATCAAAATACCGATATACAGCTTCAAATAAAAATCCGGAATGGAAACAGCTAATCCTACCGATGCCACCGACCCGATCACGCTGCAGGACCCGATCAAAAGCGCAACTCGCAATGCGATGGGCGTGCCCTGAACAAAGGAATTTCGAACGCCCAGCAACCGCATCGAGCGTATGATCGTCGGAACATTCATGGTGTGCGGACGGAAATCAACGTTTCCAACGCAATGATGTGTGAACCCGGCAAGTAAACCCGTCATCAGTTCAGATAAGAGGATCGCCGGAACGATCTGCATGGGCGCAAAACCCATCAGCAACAAAATCGGCGTCAAACTCGTGCCGTATCCCATCCCTAAGGTCGAGTCCATATACTCGGCAAAAAAAGCGAAGACTACAATCAACGCCGCGATCACAAAAGAAATTTCAATCATAACTATCTCAACTTACTTTTAGCATGGCGTATTGCGCTTCTCGCATCGCGTGTTGGGTCGTGCGTATTGCAAATCCGGATTGCGTATTGCGCAAACCGGTTTTACTCAATACTCATCACGCAATACACAATACTCAACAACTCCCCCACTCAACTCATTCCCGCAATACCCAATACGCATTAAACTACTTCAGTTGTCTATATTCCTCAATGATTCTCCGAACCCCTTCCCGCAACGAGATTTTCGGTGACCAACCCAATTCTAAAATCCTTGAAACATCCATGCACTTGCGCGGCATGCCGTCCGGCTTGGATGTATCCCAAATAACCTTGCCGGCAAATCCGCTCGCCTCATGCACAAGTTCTACCAGTTCTCTAATCGTCACGTCCTCTCCCGAACCCAGATTAATATGGCCTTCCTGATGATATTGATCCATAGCAAACAAAATTCCGCTTGCCGCGTCATCCACATGCAAAAATTCCCGCCGGGCCGACCCGGTTCCCCAAATCTCAACATGACCCGAACCACCGTCAACCGCATCCACAAACTTTTTAACTAATGCCGAAAGCACATGCGCCTTATTCAGATCAAAACAATCATTGGTGCCGTATAAATTGCAGGGCATCACACTGATCCAGTCCACTCCGTATTTGCGCCGATAAAAATCCACCATCCGTATCCCGGCAATTTTAGCCAGCGCGTAACCTTCATTGGTCGGCTCCAAGGGACCGGTCATCAGATATTCTTCTTTGATCGGTTGCGGGCATTCCCGCGGATAAACGCATGAGCTCCCCAGAAAACACAAACTCTTCACACCGCTCAAATAGGACTGATGGATCACATTGGTTTGAACCGTTAAATTTTCATATAAAAATTCCGCCAAATGCTCCATATTCGCTTTAATGCCTCCCACAAGTGCCGCTGCCAGAATCACAACGTCCGGTTTCTCCTGCGCAAAAAATGTCCGGACTGCGGCCTGATCGCAGAGTTCCAATTCTTTATGCGTCCTTAAGACCAAATTCGAAAAGCCCCGCGCCTTGAGAAGCCGCACGATCGCCGAGCCCACCATCCCGTTATGTCCTGCAACATAGATCCGTTGTGTTTTTTGAGGCATGATCATCAACTCCTAAAATTTAAAGGGTTGCCTTTGCGGCATTCAAAAAACTCGTTAAACTTTCCATGACATATGTCAACTTTTCAGCTGTCAACCCCGGATACACCCCGATCCACAACAACTGATTCATCACCCGGTCGGTATTTTCAAGCTTCCCGACAATACGGCAATCCATATCTAAATAGGCCGGCTGCTTGATCAAGTTCCCGCCGAACATCATCCGCGTCATGATCTTTTTGGATTCCAAAAATTGAACCATTTCATCGCGGGAGAACGGCGCGTCTTCCTTCACAAAAATCGGGAAACCGAACCAGCTGGGTTGCGCGTCCTTTTCCCAGCGGGGCAGGATCAAAACATCTTCGAAACTTTTGAGCGCTTCATAGATCAGTTTAAAATTTTCCTGCCGCGCCTTCACAAAACCGGGGAGCTTTTTCAATTGCGCCAATCCGATAGCCGGCTGCATGTCCGTCATTTTCAAATTATACCCAATGTGTGAAAACACATACTTATGATCATAACCAAACGGCAGCTTCCCGTGCTGCTGACTGAACCGCTGTTTGCAGCTGTCATCATGACCCGGTCCGCACCAGCAATCGCGTCCCCAGTCCCGAAAAGACACCAGAATGCGTTTGAGGGTCGGATTACTCGTTACCACCGCCCCGCCTTCACCCATGGTCATATGATGCGATGCGTAAAAACTTCCGGTCGCGATATCTCCGAAACTTCCGGTCAGCTGGCCCTTGTAGGTTCCGCCTAAGGCATCACAGTTATCTTCAATAAACCACAAACGATGTTTCTTGCAGATCGCCTGAAGACGATCAATATCAACGATATTGCCCAAGGTATGCGCGATAAAAATCGCCCGTGTCTTGGGGCTAATCGCTTTCTCAACCTGATCCAAGTCAATGTTGTACGTCCCCAATTCCACATCGATAAACACCGGCTTAAGACCATTCTGCAAAATCGGATTTAAAGTCGTGGGAAATCCGCAGGCGGCTGTGATGACCTCATCTCCGGATTTAAGACGGTTGCCGCCCAATAACGGCGATGTTAACGCGCTCATGGCCAACAGATTAGCCGAAGATCCTGAATTGGTTAAAAGCGCGCACTTCACTCCTAAAAATTGCGCGTAACGCTCTTCAAACTCACTGGCAAAACGGCCGGTGGTCAGCCAGAAATCCAGCGCGGAATCCACCAGATTAACCATTTCCTGTTCATCATAGATCCGTCCGGAATAAGGGATCAGCGTTTCCCCGGGAACGAATGTTTTCTGTTCTCCGGCTTGATAAAATTCTTTGACCTTTTCTAAAATCTCTTTCCTTAAGTCCTCTTGCCGTGACACTCTTTACGCTCCTATTGTTGAAAGTATTCCTGATACCAGGCCCGGGATCGCGCAATGCCCTTTTCCAACCCCACCTTCGGCTTCCAGCCTAAAAGGCGTCTGGCCTTGCCGGAATCCAAATATTGTTCAGGAATTTCATGTTTAGCTGAATTTAAAATTTTATACTCCAGTCCGCCGCCGCTCATCCGATTGATCACAGCCAAAAGCTCGATCACCGATAACGGTTTCTCATCGCTCAAATTAAACGCCTCGCCGAATAACTTCTTACGCCGCATGGCTTGGGCAAATTTCAAATATCCATCCACAATGTCATCAACATACACATAATCGCGCACAAATTTTCCGTTGCTGCGCACCTTCAACATCTTTTTGGTGATCACGCAGCGCAAGGCATCGGGTATGATCCGGGAAAAATTCAGATCCCCGGGACCAAAAATATTCCCGCAGCGAGTCACCCCCACCGGAAGACCGTACGTACTCCAATAAGTTGAACAGATCAAATCCGCGCAACTCTTGGAAACATCATACGGATGGCTCCCCTGCAGAGCGCTGGCTTCGGTATACGGCAACTTTTTATGAACGCCATAGGCTTTATCGGTGGACGCCACCACGATCTCATCGATCCCGCCCAAAAGCCGGCAGGCCTCTAAAAGCGTCCACGTTCCTTGAATGTTGGTTTGAAATGCCCGGTGCGGGTTCTTAAGACAAGGGCCCACTAAAGCCTCCGCCGCCAGATGAAACACGGTTTGAATCTGATGTTTTTTGAGGATCTCGCGCACCAGCCGGGCATTGGCCACACTCCCTTTCATGCCGATAAAATCTTTGCGGTCTGACGGTTTTAAAAATCCGTCCTTCGGCTGCCGGCGGATATCTAGACCCACGACTTTGGCACCTAAAGCGATCAGTTTGAGAGTTAAATGTGCTCCCAAAAATCCTTCATGCCCGCTCATAAATACACGCCTATTATTCCAAAACGCCTGACTCATCAACTTCACCAAACCTTCCACGGAGGAGTATTCTGTTTCCATAACGAATTGAGCACATCCAACTCGCGATAGGTATCCACGCACTGCCAAAACCCATCATGGCGATACAGCATCAGTTCCCCTTTAGCGGTCACTCCCTCCAACGGCTTCTGCTCCAGGACTGAATCATTGTCATTAAGTTCATTTAAAAATGACTTTTGAAATACAAAAAAACCACCATTGATCAAGCCTTCGGCCACCTGCGGCTTCTCATGAAAATGCTCAACTTGACCGCTGCTATTTGTTTTGAGCTCACCAAAACGTGATGATGGCCGCACTCCTGTAACCGTCGCCATCTTACCGTGCTTCAAATGACACTCCACCAGCTTCTGAACATCTACATTAGCCACGCCATCCCCATAGGTCACCATAAAATTCTCCGTATCAATATAGCGGGCAGCACGCTTGATCCGGGACCCGGTCGGAGTCTCCTCTCCTGTATCCACAAGTGTTACCTGCCAATCCTGTTCGGTGTGGTCATTATGAAATTCAAACGCATTTTTACTTCCCAACTGTACTGTAAAATCATTGTTCATGGCTTCATAATTTAAAAAATATTCTTTGATCATCGCGCCCTTATATCCTAAACACAGCACGAAATCTTTAAATCCATAATGCGCATAAATTTTCATAATATGCCAGAGCACCGGCTTGCCGCCGATGGTGACCATCGGCTTGGGCCGAAATTCCGTCTCTTCCTTCAGACGCGTCCCACGGCCGCCACACAAAATCACAACCTTCATCTTGTCCTTCATGAAAATCCTCCTATTTCTCTGTTCCGTTCTGGAAAAACTTTTTAATTTTATTATTCTTATCTTCTGTTCTTACAGAGAGATCTGCTAAAACTACTTGCCTCCCCCTGGCGAAACCATTATTCTAAACAGCATGGAGGTCAAAACCTATGGATCAAATCTCTCGT
>JBBRHV010000084.1:0-7258 GCA_038222225.1 Candidatus Omnitrophota bacterium | reverse complement strand
AAAGAACAAACAACGCAAACCGTATAATTGATTCAACAACGCGCGTTTATCGCTCTCCCGTGAGCCTCGCTTATGCCCAAATTCTTCATACCGGCTATCTCTCTTTAAGCTCCTTCTTCATAAAACTTTTTCCAGAATCCATCTTTAGGCCTTTTATATTACCATAATTTTAAAATATGTATATATATTGTATGTCTTTGTCCAATCGCATGATATAATGCATCAAATTTGAGGAAATCATGACAAAAGCCCTTGATATATTTCAGCAAAAACCGCGAACATTCTCTTTTGAGTTGTTTCCGCCAAAAACCGAGGCCGGCTACCAGAAGCTTTTTGACACCATTGGCCGCATGGCGGAACTGAAACCGGATTTCATCTCCTGCACCTATGGGGCCGGTGGCGGCAACCGCGACAAAACCTTTGATATTGCCCAGCATATTCAAGAGCGATATAGCATCCCTTCTGTGGTTCACTTAACCTGCGTCTTGAACACAAAAGCGCAAATCCAGGACATCTTAAATGATGTGAAATCCAGAGGCATTGAGAACATCCTAGCCTTACGGGGCGACCCTCCGCTGGATCATCCGGATTGGAAACCAGGGCTTGATAATTTCAAGTACAGCTGTGAGTTGTGCGGGTTTATCCGCAGACATTTTGGCAACGACTTCGGGATCGGGGTCGCGGGATTTCCCGAAGGGCATCCCCTGTGCCGGGACCTGATGCAGGATGCCCTTTATCTGAAAAACAAACTCTCCTTTGGCGGAGAATTCGTGATCACACAATTCTTTTTTGATAATCAGGCGTACTTTAACTATATTACGCGCCTGCGCGATTTTGGAGTGACGGCACGAATCTTGCCGGGTATTATTCCAATCGCCAACTACAAAACGATTCTGCAGTTCGCGCAGCGCGACAAGATCGCGATCACCGATGAAATCAAAAAAATTTTTACGCCCATTCAGGACGATTTGGAAGCCACCTCCAAAGCGGGAACCGCGTTTGCCATCCGTCAATGCCAGGAACTTTTGGCCGGCGGCGCTCCCGGAATTCATTTCTATGCCCTCAACAAATCCGAAGCTGTCAGCGAAATCCTCTCTGCTTTAAAATCCAGATCCTGACCTTTGCCGATCACTCCTGGGGCTGTTCAGGAAGAAGCCCTTGATTCTGCTTTTTATACTCCGCAATGATCTCCTGGTATTCGGCCATCATGCGTTTATATTCCGCCGTGATCTGCTCATATTCCTTCACTTTTTCCTTATACTGCTGCATCACCTGATCATAGTCCTGCGTCCGTTTTTCATAGACCGCGACTTGCCCGGCATACTGCGCCGCCATCTCAGCCTGCCGGCTCTGCTGGCGGGTCAGCACCGGCGCGATGGTGTTGAGCTCCTCGCCCTGAATGATTATTCTTTGTCGCACATCAACCGCTAAAGCCGCCAAAACCATCAGCAGAACAAACGTCAACATCGTAAAATATTTCTCTCCCATAGATCCTCCTTTTCGTTAGAATAACTGCAGCTGATCATCGCTGCGGCTTTTTGATTTAGGATGATACTGCTGCCGCGAATCATTTTTCAGCTCTTCCTCAATATTCGCCAAAAACAGCGACGGCTCATTCTGAAATGTCTTTCCATACAGCATTCGTCTCTGCGCCGAAACCAGATACAACTGCTGCTTGGCGCGGGTCATCCCGACGTAAAGAAGCCTTCGCTCTTCCTGCGGATCAGCCCGAATCCCTTCCAGGCCAAGCGGCAAAAGATGTTCCTCGCATCCGCAAATAAAGACACACTCAAACTCCAGCCCCTTTGAAGCATGCAGTGTCATCAAAGTCACGCGCTCACCCTGAATATCCTGCTCAATTTTAGCCTGCGCCACAAGATCGTCATCCAGCGTTTCGTTCTCCTGCGGTTCTCCGACTACAAAAAATGGGATCCCGCTGCGCGCAAAGGCTTTCTTAAGCTCCCGTGCCTGACTCTTTAAACGATACAGAACGGCCACCTCCCCAAAACTGAACCGGCCGTCTTCATGCGATTCCACCCGTTTTGAGTCTTGCGAAAACATGCTGGTTCCGCCGACCAATTGCTCGATCGTATGCACGACATATTCAGCCTCAGCCCGGTCAGTGGCGGAACGATGGACAGTGAGCAGTCCTTGCTGATAGATCTTAGCCACCTGCTCAGGAACGCTCTCGTCGCGGGCGGGCGCGATCATCTGCCCCGAAGCTGAGATGATCCCCTGCACGGAGCGGTAATTGTCCTTTAAATAAATGGTCTCTGCCACAGAAAAATCCGCGGCAAAACTTTGAAAAAATTTCACATCCGATCCGCGAAACGCGTAGATCGCCTGATCCGGATCCCCGATCGCCGTGATCTTCCCGCCGCTGCCGGTCAAAAGTTTCAGCAGTTCATGCTGGATCGGATTGATGTCCTGAAATTCATCCACGCAAACCTGCGGATAATATTTACGGATCTGTGAAAGGGCTGCTGAATTTTTAGCGAGAAACTGCCATGCCTCAAACAGCAGGTCGTCGAAATCATGGAGGCCTTTTTCCCTCAAAACTTTTATGAGGGCGGCGGCCTCATGAGGAGGATTGCACCGGAAATCAACCGATTTCCAATGTGAAATATCTTCCAGACATTTTCGCAGTTCCGCTTTTGACAGCTTCGGCCACAGGTCGCGCGCGATCCTCAGCACATCCTCCGGCGATGCCACCGCGATCGTCCGGTCACGGTGATATTCACGCAAAACACTCAAGCACCATTGATGAAAGGTGCCCACAAAAACCTTCTCATCACAATTAATGACGCGGGCCTGCAGACGAGTGCGCATTTCTTCGGCCGCCCGGTTGGTAAATGTGATCGCCAGAATCTTTTGATCCGGCTCTAATGTCTGCGCTTGAACTGCGATGCGGCAGGTTAAGGTGTGGGTCTTTCCGGTCCCCGGACCGGCGATGATCAGAAGGCTCTGTGATTGAGATTCAACGGCGTGGCGCTGTTCAGGATTTAATGATTGTAAAACATCTTGCATCATGCGTCCTGTGTCTAAAATAAAATCAACTGTTCTTTGGCCGTATTGCGCTCTTCATCTGAAAAAATATCGATCGTCCCGTATTCCCCGTCATACCCGGCGGCGATTTTAAGCTGCCCTTCCCGCACCCGGCGGATGCCTTCGGCCACCAGCGTACCGGCCGACTTGGCAATCCTCTCAATAGAAAATTCCCGCAAAATAGAAAGTTCGTTGCCTAGGGTGTTGAGCATTTCAAAATAATCCGCTTGAACTTTTTTGGAAGCGACACCCACGCCGCGGGCTTCGGCAATGATCTCCGCCAACGGAACCAAACTGTAAAACGGACGCGCCTTGGGGGATCTGCGCCCTTCCGGGTGGTCTGCCAGCTCTTCAACGCGCGCCATGACCCCGACGGTCACCGGCTTTTTACACACTGGGCACAGCCCCTTATTTTTGATCGTTTCTTGGGGGTGAAGCCGGGCCTGGCATTGGCGATGCCCGTCAAAGTGATACTTGCCTTCTTCCGGATAAAATTCAATCGTGCCTAAAAGATCCTTCGTGGCCTTTTTCATCGCCTGATACATGGCCTGATAGGAAATTGTTCCGCCAAAAATCGTCGCCTCCCGGCCCAATTTTTGCGGAGAATGGGCGTCGGAATTGGACATCATCACAAACGGGTCCAGCTGAGACAACCGCCAATTCATCGACGGGTCAGACGAAAGGCCTGTCTCAACCGCAAAAATGTGTTTGGTCAGATCCCCAAAGCATTCCTCCAACGAATCAAACCCGCTTTTCGAACCCAAAACCGAAAACCAGGGCGTCCAGATATGGGCCGGAACCAAGAATCCCGTCTCGTCCGTTTCCAGCAAAATTTCCAGCAGGTCACGGGAATCCAGCCCCAGGATTGGCCGCCCATCAGAGACAATGTTGCCGATCTTCCCTAAGCGGTCCTGAAAACGCTCTGCCGCCTCAAAACTCGACAAGAAGACCACGTTGTGATTTTTGCGGACCTTGTCATTTTTTTTATAAATACTGGAAACCTCGCCGCTCAGAATAAAACGCACCTCGCCTCGGCAGCCCGCAGGAATGTCTTTGCCGGCTGTTTGCGCGACATCATCTTTTAATTTAAAAAGACCATCGCCGGCCGGTTCCATGGTTTTACGCAGCTCCTTGAGCCAGCCCGGATGCGTACAATCACCGCTTCCCACGACTTGAATGCCTTTAAGCTGCGCCCAAAGAAAAAGCGACTGAGGATTGAGCTGTTTGGAGGTTGCACGGGAATATTTGGAATGAATATGAAAGTCAGCGTAATACATAGCTCAATAGACCACTTGAAAAAATTGATAAAGAAAATACACGGAGGCAAAAAGAAAAACCAGGCCGCACGCCCGTTTGACCCACACCAGCCAGACCCCTGATTTGGGCAGGCTTCCCAGAATCCCGCTGAATGTCCCGACGATGATCATGGACGTGCCCACGCCATAGGAAAAAATAAACACCAAGAAAATACCTAATACTATATTTTGCCTTGCTCCGATATAAAGCAACAATGACGAAAGGACCGGAGCTGTGCACGGACCGATCACCATACCGGAAGCCGCGCCGGCTAAAAACACGCTCCACACATTCTGGGGACGGCTGCTGGCCGAACTTGTGAAAGCGATTCCCTTCCAATGAACAAGGTCAAACATGACCAGGGCAAACAATAAAAAAATACCCGCCATCACAGCAAACATGACGGGTGAATTTTGAAGCTTCCCGAACAGACTCCCGGTCAAAGCGGCAACGACCGCAAAGATCGAATACACAATGGCCAGTCCTAAAACATAGATCAGCGATAAAAAAAAAGCCCGCAGCCGGCTTCCGTTGACATTGGCGCCGGCAATGGACGCCACGGTCAGCGGAATCACCGGATAAACGCACGGGGTGAACGAAACGATCACCCCGGCGCCGAACACTGCCAATATATCCATGATCCTGATGCCTGCTGTCATAACTCCTACTTTTTGCCGAACGGCAGTTTAATGATATTCTTCACTCCGTCCGCCGTGTCTCCTAAAATATTTCCTGCTGTCCCAACCACGTCTTTGCCCAGGCCAGAGGCCGTATTGAGGGCCCCGCTCCCCAGATTTGTGAACGTATCTAGTCCGCCTTTGATAAGATTGGTCGCATCGCCGAGATCCACGTTCATGGCCGCCTGCAGCAAAACCTTGCCGACATATTTTGTGATATCGGCTGAGATCACGGTGAAATCCGTCACGTTCTCATACCGTTTCTCAAAACTCACATTGAACTGCTCGACCTTGGCTTTGCCGTTCTGATCATACTTTTTCACAACAAACTTTCCCACTTTGATCTCGACAAGATCGAGCTGAAACTTCAACGGCTTTTTCTCGTTCGCTGGTTTCGGCTTGGCAGGCTCCGCGGCGGATTCTTTCTTTGCTGAAGCCAGCTTCATGATCCCGTCCAGATTGGATCTCCCATCGGCAAGTTGAACAATGGTACATTCCGTTAAAAAAAACTTCAGATCAACCAAATGAATATTGCCTCTGATAATATCCATCAGCGCATAATCCACATAAATTTTGGGGATATCAACCATCAGCGGGTCTGAAAACCCCTTGGGATTGCGGATCTTTAAGTTTTCTATGTCGATCTTTGTTGAAAACAGGCCAATGTGAAACGTGTCCGCTTCCAGGCTCAGGCCCGTCATGCTTTTGATCGCGATCTGAGCGCCGGTTTTGATAATGATGTCCTTAAAAACCAAAAAGACCGCGATCAGCACCACCAAAACAATTCCCACCACTTTTAAAGCCTTCAGTAATTTTTTCATACGAACCCCTCTTTTAAAAATATTATTGGCTCTTCACCGTTTCCTGTGGGTAAATCACAGGGGTTGATCTTTGATAAATGACGTTATGACCTTAAGTTTTAAATACTCAAGATTCCGAATTCCGAAAGAACGTCTTTGAATGACACGGATTTTATTGATCAGGCCTTCCATGAATCCGAGAGATACTTTGTTTTCTGGAAGGCAGTAGCTGGCAACGCCGTGCCAGTGGCGCTCGATCATATCAACAAAATCATGATACGGCTTTAGTCGACTCCAGCGCAATTGGGATTTCCAGTTATCGAAAAATTTTCTGGCTTCAGCCGGGTCATTATAATCCCAAAGTTGAGCAAATGATTCTTTCAGAACATACGCTTTGTTTAAACGTTTATTCATTTTTAGCAGAAGCTTCAATGACTCTTTGCCTTTTAAGTTCAAGTTGTCCTCTTTGCTCAACAAAGTATAGCGTTGTCCTTTGATAAACTTTTTGTCTTTCTCGCTTGCACGTTTATATTCCTGACGCCTGAGAAGATCAATGGCTTTGTTGAGATGATCCAGGACATGAAATTTGTCGTAAATAATTTTCGCCTGCGGAGCGTGGTCGTGTAATGAATTTCGAAACGGTTTCCACATATCCATCACGGCAAGCTTAATATTCTTGCGTTGTTTTTCGTCGAGTTCTTTGTAAAATTCGTCCATCTGTTCCTTGTTGCGACCAAGTGTCGTACTCATCCAGATCGGACGTTGTTGATCCATATCGGCCACGACAATAGCGTATTGATGCCCTTTCTTGATTGAGACTTCATCGATGCCGATCGCTCTTAACCGTTTTGATGGCGGATGTTTTTTAACCAGCTCTTTCATATAAATCATTTCCAGACGCCTGACTTGCCCCCAAGTGAGGTTGTGCATCGCGGCGACACGTGCCACTGATACCTCGCGGCACATGCGACCGATTTCACGGGCAAAGCGTTGTGTGACCCGCTTGCTGTTTGATAACCAGGGGATAAATTCTTGTCTCACGGTCTGGCAATGTTTGCAGTTAACTCTGCGGTACTTAAATTCCAGATATATCCGCATATCCCCACTGGCGAGATCTCTGACCCGGTGGATGCGTTGATCGTAGTAGCTTCTGGAAGATTTACCGCAGGCTGAACAAATCGTTTTTTTTGACGCCTGACGAGTTCTACAACCCGGGCTTTTGGATCACCCAGAATGCCTTTTTTAAACTTCGATTTGGCCCGGAATCCCGGAAAACTGTAGATCTCTGAAAATGATTTTTTTGTTTTCATAACCTGATTTTATCGCTTCAGGTAAACGTGTCAAGTTTTCAAAGAACAAATGTTTTTGTAAATGCTTTTAAACAATAAACTTAACTCAAACAAATGGGTCTTATTTACCCACTAGAAACGGTGTAGACCC
>JBBRHV010000083.1:0-7381 GCA_038222225.1 Candidatus Omnitrophota bacterium | reverse complement strand
TTTTCATGATCTGATTTTACAACTTCAGGTAAACGTGTCAAGTTTTCAGAGAACAATAAATACTGTAAATGCTTTTAAACAATAAACTTAACTCAAACAAATGGGTCTTATTTACCCACTAGAAACGGTGTAGACCCATTTATATTAAAAGAAAAAGCCTATCTCGTCAACTCTTTTATCGAGGGAGATAGGCTTTAAAAATACTAAAACATGTTGAAAAATCTTAACGCTTAACCCATTGAAATTTCCTGCGTGCGCCCTTCTGCCCCGGCTTTTTCCGTTCCTTCATCCTGGCGTCACGCCTGAGTAAGTTTGCTTTTTTCAGCAAGGGTTTTGATTCAGCGTCAAAGAGGACTAATGCTCGGGCCAAGCCCATTTGGATAGCTCCGGCTTGTCCGGAAAGCCCGCCGCCGGCAACACTCACGACCATGTCGAATTTTCCGAGCGTGTTGGTGAGCTTTAGAGGCTCAAGAATTAAAATACGGTCTGTCTCACGAAGAAAATAGTTTTCTAAGGTGCGCTTATTAACATGCATGGCCCCTGTCCCCGGAGTTAGATTAACTCGAGCGACGGAACATTTTCGTCTTCCTGTTGCAGCATATTTGACCATTTCAACCATGAATAACTCCTAAATAAAATTTTAAATATCTAATGGAATCGGCTTCTGTGCAACATGGGGGTGAGAATCACCCGCATAGATTTTAAGCCGAGTCTTTAACGTGTTTCCCAATCTCCCTTTAGGCAACATGCGGTCAACTGCAAGACGCATGGCTTTGGTCGGAGCCTTCTTCATCAGCTCTTCAAATGTGATCGTTCGTTGTCCTGAAGGATAACCTGAATAGCGATGATAAGTTTTCAGCTTTGTCTTATTTCCAGTGACGCGGATTTTACCGGCATTGATAATAATGACACTATCTCCTGTATCCAGATGCGGGGTAAAAATGGCTTTATGCTTTCCGCGCAAGATACTGGCCACTCGGGTTGCCACGCGACCCAGAATTTTGTCATTGGCATCCACAAGGAAATATTTATGCTCAATTTCACTAACTTTTGGAATATATGTTTTGTTTGGCTTCATATTCACACCTATACGTTATTATTAAAGAATGAGCTAAAATTATAACATTTAGTCATTCAATGTCAACCCTTATTTATCCATGCAGGGCAAATTTTAGTAAATGACTTCCAGCAAACATAAGCCATACGCCGGCGCGGTATCCCCGGCTAAGGCGCGGTCCTTGGATTTGAGAATATTGCTGACCTGGCCAGGGAGGATTTTTCCGGATCCGACAAACAGCAATGTTCCGATAAGATTGCGGACCATTTTATATAAAAAGCCATTGGATTCTACATCAATGAGGATAAATGGGCCCTTCTTACGGATATTGAAACTAAAAATTTGCCGAACGGTGTTTTTTTTAGCGACGGTTGCCCGTTGGGCTGGATCAGAGGCCATAAAACTTCTGAAATCATGGCGACCCTGCAGAATGACCGCAGCTTGTCTCATTTTACTCAAGTTCAGCTTATAGGGAATATGCAGGCAAACATGGCGTTCAAGGCTTGACGGCGCGACACGGTTGAGGATGGTATAGCGGTATGTTTTTCGTTTAACATCGAATTGCGCATGGAAATTTTTTGGGACTTCCTCTACGTTGAGAATGCTGACGTCGTCCGGAAGGTTCGCATTGAGCGCCCGCAGAAGATCCTGGCAATTTAAACGGATAGCAGCAGATCTGAAGTGTGCAACTTGCCCTTTGGCATGCACTCCGCTATCTGTGCGGCCTGAGGCAAGGACATGCACCCGTTTTTTTGCAATATGCTCGAGTGCGCGCTCAATTTCCGCCTGAACGGTCCGATTGTTTTGGCCCTGGATTTGCCAACCGTTAAAGTCTGTTCCGTCGTATTCGATAGTAAGCTTATAGGTCTTCACGGCTACTTCAACAGGTTTTGCTTGATCAACACTTCAGCGATCTGAATGGCGTTTAAGGCGGCGCCTTTACGGATGTTGTCAGAAACAACCCAAAGATTTAATCCGTTTTCAATGGTGGCATCCTCCCGGATTCTTCCAACAAAGGTATCGTCCTTGCCGGCAGCAAAGAGCGGCGTCGGATAAATGTTTTTTGCCAGATCATCCATGACCGTCACCCCTGGAGCCTTGGAAAGAAGTTCGATGGCCTTTTCCCGGGTGATCCTTTTTTCTGTTTCGATATTCACTGATTCCGAATGTCCGTAAAAGACCGGGCAGCGCACGCAGGTGGCAGTGACTCGAATATTGTTGTCGTGCATGATCTTTTTTGTTTCCATGACCATTTTCATCTCTTCTTTTGTGTAGAGATTCGGCATCGTGACATCGATCTGCGGGATCAAATTGTGCAAAATTTGATATGGAAACGCCTTGGTCGTCATATCTCCGTCAATCTGAGCATTGAATTCATCGATGGCTGGTGATCCGGCTCCGCTGACCGCTTGATAGGTAGAAACGACAATCCGTTTGATGCGGGCATAGTCATGCAAGGGCTTGAGAGCGGCAACCATCTGAATGGTCGAGCAGTTTGGATTGGCAATAATGCCGTTATGTTTTGCGATATCCTCCGGATTAACTTCCGGGACAACCAGCGGAACATCAGGTTCCATCCGGAAATGGCTTGTATTGTCGATGACAACTGCGCCGGCTTTGACGGCGGACGGAGAATATTCCGCTGAAATTTTTGCGCCTGGTGAGGAAAGTACGATATCAATGCCCGTAAAGGCATTGTGATCAAGTTTTGAAAGTTTGAATTCGCGTCCGCCAATCACATAGGTGCGCAAGGCTTCGTCGGGATTGAAGGATAAGAGGCGCAGTTCATTGAGAGGGAAGTTGCGTTCTTTTAAAATTTCGAACATGCAGTCTCCCACTGCTCCGCGGATTCCGGTGATAGCAACATTATAAGTTTTCATCTCTCGAGTTCCTTATTTTTGCTTAGTATCAGGTTACAGATGTTTCACAACCAGGTCGCCCACTTCTGCGGTGGAATAACCCATTTTCCCGGCCGCAACGCTTTTCAGTTTTGAGGTAACGACGGTTTTTACAGAGGTTTCAACCTGGTCAGCCGCTGCGCCTTCGCCAATTTCGCGCAGCATCAGGGCCATCGCGCAAATGGCAGCTAACGGGTTAATGACACCTTTTCCGGTATATTTCGGAGCGGAACCGCCAATCGGCTCAAACATGGACACGCCGTTTGGATTAATGTTTCCGCCGGCAGCCAGTCCCATTCCGCCTTGAATCATTGCGCCTAAATCAGTGATGATATCGCCGAACATGTTGTCCGTGACAATGACGTCAAACCATTCCGGGTTTTTCACAAACCACATGGTCGTGGCATCCACGTGAGCATAATCGGTTTTGACTTCCGGATATTCTTTGGCAACCTCATAAAAGGCTCGTTCCCACAGATCAAAGGCATATGTTAGGACATTGGTTTTTCCGCAGAGAGTCAGTTGTTTTTTCTTACCGAAATTTTTAGTAAATTCAAAGGCATAGCGTATGCAGCGCTCGACGCCTTTTCGCGTATTGTAAGAGATCTGGAGGGCCACCTCTTCCGGGGTCCCCTTGTTTTGGAATTCTCCCATGCCTTTATAAAGCCCTTCCGAATTTTCCCGGACAACCACAAAGTCAACGTCAGCCGGTTTTTTATCCTTGATCGGGCAGAACCGTTCGTCAAAGAGTTGAACGGGACGCAGATTGATGTATTGGTCCAAGTCAAAACGCAGTTTCAGCAGAATTCCTTTTTCCAGGATTCCCGGTTTGACATCCGGATGGCCAATAGCACCCAGAAAAATGCTGTCAAATTTTTGAAGGTCTGTAACGGCGGTTCCCGGTAGGACTTCTCCGGTCTTGAGATAGCGTTCTCCGCCGAAATCAAAATGAGTTGTCTCGTACTTAAAGCCGTTTTTTTCTGCCACAGCTTTTAATACTTTTAAACCTTCGTTTACAACTTCTGGTCCGGTTCCATCACCCGGGATGACGGCAAATTTATAGGAGTTCATGATGTGTCCCTTCCTTAAATTGAGTCGATTATTCAACAAATTTTTTCATAATAATTGTCGCGTTATGTCCGCCAAACCCAAGTGAGTTGGACATCGCGACATGGACATCCATGGTGCGGGCTTTGTTGGGGACATAATCCAAATCGCAATCCGGGTCTGGAGTCTCATAATTGATTGTTGGCGGAACAATATTTTCTTGAATCGCCATGACGGATGCAACCGCTTCAATCCCGCCGGCAGCACCCAAGAGATGGCCGGTCATGGATTTCGTTGAACTGATTGCCACTCGTCTGGCGTGTTCCTCGCCAAAAGCGAGTTTGATGGCCAACGTTTCAATCTTATCATTCAGATTCGTTGAGGTTCCGTGAGCGTTAATATAGGAAACATCGGCGGGTGTCAGCCCGGCATTTTTCAAGGCGTCACGCATAGCATCTGCCGCTCCCTCTCCGCTGGGTTCAGGTGCCGTGGAGTGGAACGCATCGGATGTGCGGCCGTATCCGACAAGCTCCGCATAAATGGTTGCTCCGCGCCCCTTGGCATGGTCGAGAGTTTCGAGCAGAAATACACCGGCACCTTCGCCCATGATAAATCCATCACGGTCGAGGTCAAACGGACGGCTGGCTCGTTCGGGCTCCGCATTTCGTTTGGACAATGCTTTGAGTGAGGCAAATCCCGCAACCGCCAAAGGTGTGGTGGCGCTTTCGGTTCCGCCGGCAAGGAGAATATCCGCATCGCCGTATTGGATCATACGTAAAGCTTCACCAATGGCATTGGTCCCTGTTGCGCAGGCCGTGACGACACACAGCGCGCAGTTGCGTGCGCCGGTTTCAATAGCGACCTGTCCGGCCGCTTCATTGATAATGATTCTTGGAATCAGAAGCGGTGAAACCCGGCTGGGGCCGCGTTCGATTAATTTTGTGTGTTCTGTTTCAATGGTGTTCATGCTTCCGATCCCTGAACCGATGAGGATGCCGAAACGTTTTTTGTCGACCTTTGTAAGATCGATCTTGCTATGGGTGATCGCTTCACGGGAAGCGACAACGGCAAATTGTGTGAAACGGGCAAGTTTTCGTGCGTCCTTGCTATTGAAATAGTCTTCTGGATTAAAATCTTTGACGTGTCCGCAAATTTGGGCATCAAAAGCAGATGCATCAAAATGTTCAATCCGGGAAATACCGCTTCTCCCTGCCTTCAAAGAGCCCCAGAAATTTTCCACACCGATTCCTACAGGAGAAATAACCCCGAGTCCGGTAATTACAACACGACGTTTTTCCATAGAATAATACCCCCAACGTTTAGGAAACATTAACCTCTATATATAGGATTGCCCCGATAAATACCGGGGCAATTGTTATCCCACTTTAGCTCTTTGATGCTACCGTTTAAAAATGATTAACTTTTGGCCGTAGCTTTTTCATCAATATATTTGATGGCATCGCCAACGGTAGTCATTTTTTCCGCATCTTCGTCCGGTATTTCGATGCCGAATTCTTCTTCTAAAGCCATAATTAGTTCGACTGTGTCTAATGAATCGGCTCCTAAATCATCAATGAATGATGCTTCAGGTTTTGCTTCCTCGACTTTGACACCAAGTTGCTCAGCGATAATTGATTTGATTTTGTCTTCAGCTGACATAAAAGAGCCTCCTTTTAAAAATCTTCGGGTTAAATACCCATTCCCCCATCCACCAGGATTGTTTGTCCAGTTATATAATCTGCATCTGATGATGCCAGAAACAGACACGTGTTGGCGATATCTGCCGGTGATCCAAGCCTTTTTAAAGGAATCGCAGCGGTCAGTTCCTCTTTGACTTGGTCTGTCAATTTATCAGTCATGGCTGTTTGAATAAATCCGGGTGCGACAGCGTTTGATGTAATTCCACGAGAGGCAAGTTCTTTTGCGATGGTTTTTGTAAAACCGATTAACCCTGCCTTGCTCGCCGAATAGTTTGACTGACCGGCATTACCGATGACGCCAACAATCGAAGCAATGTTTATGATTTTTCCCTTACGGGCTTTCATCATACTTCGAACAGCAGCTTTGGTGCAGATAAAAGCACCTTTTAAGTTCACATTGAGAACGGCATCCCATTCTTCTTCACTCATGCGAATGAGCAAATTGTCTTTTGTGATGCCTGCATTGTTAACTAATATATCAATGCGATTATGATTGTCAAGAATTTTGTCTACCATTTGTTGTACGGCCTTGCTGTCGGTGACATTACAGGCAATGGCGTCTGCTGAAAAGCCTTGTTTTTTGAACTCTTCAACCGTTGTTTGGCAGGCTTCTTCGTTCACATCTGAGATAATAACGGTGGCGCCTTCCTGGGCGAATTTCAGGGCAATCTCTTTTCCGATTCCTCTGGCCGAACCCGTAATTAAAGCAACTTGTTCTTTCAATTTCATAATAGATCCTTTTTTCTTGCATTAAAGCTGTTTTTCATCTTAACAAGAGCGGATGATTTTTCAAGTGAAAAGTCAAAAAAGAAGCGCTTCGAAAAGAAGCGCTTCAAGATTTTAATGGCCATACTACAATTTAGAGAAGTTCAAGCCGGACTTTGACCAGCCCTTGCTTTAAGCCGGCAATGGACTGAAATGCGGCTTTTGAAAGGTCGATAACGCGTCCTTTGCGCACATAACGCTTATTCGGCCCGCGGTCGTTGACGCGCACTACAACAGATTTTCCATTTTCTAGATTTGTAACCCGGACCTTTTGATTGAACGGAACCCCCCACATCGCACAGGTCATGGCGGTATCATTGAAAACTTCCATGTTGGCGGTGTATTTGCCGACTCCCGGTGATTTGATGGAATACCAGGAGGCTTGACCGGTCACCAGATGTTCCGTATCAGGCTCTTTCTTTTGTAAAAGAGTCGGAGGCTTCGTGACGACAGCGGTATTCTTTGCATAGACGGCGTGTGTTAAGGTGCCGCTGACAAAGGCCATGATGATGATAATGTAAATTTTTTCTTTTTTCATGCGATTCTTTTCTCCTCATTTGCCATGTGGAGCGTATTGACTAAAACAATAACATATCTTGTAGTAGAGTGGCAAGCTTTTGCAGGAAGAGGCGGATTTTGTAAACTGTTGTGGAGTTGGGTCTTATGAGGTATACGAATATTTTTTTTGAAATTTCGGGAAAAGGTGTCAAGACGATGTGAAAGAAGGCCTAATTAGTCATGAAATTCAGCATCTTCCGCCCCTTCAATGGTTCTGGAGGCGGCCTTAAAATTTTGCTGGTATGATGCGGATCGGCCAAAGACTTGAGATTCCATTTTTTTATGAGCCCAGACCTTGATGATGTATCGCGTGAACGGGATCAACAGTAGAAATCCGATGGTATCGGTAATGAAGC
>JBBRHV010000082.1:0-7436 GCA_038222225.1 Candidatus Omnitrophota bacterium | reverse complement strand
TCCACCAAATGTGAAGTATGCGGATTTGTTCAAGAAGTTGTATGAAGAGGCGAGGGAACAGAAGAGGGGGTTGTGGAGATGAAAAAAGTATTTTTAATATTCGTTGTTGCAGTCGTTCTCATAAATGCTCCTTCCTGGGCTCAAGAGATGGCTTCCAATAAAATCGAGAACATGATATCGCAGCAAATGCAGTCAGATGGAAAAAGTAAAGCAGAGTTCCATCAGGTCGTGGGAAACGTCAATCTTAGTTCTAAGGATTACGAAAAAGCCATTTTGAATTATCAGAAAGCAGTTGGCTTAGATCCGAGCCTGTTTATATCTTGGTATAACTTAGGCTTGTTGTATATTGGTTCTGATGAAGGGCAGGAATGTTTTAAGAACGCTGTTAAGGCTAATCCTGAATACGCGCCACCTTATTACTGGCTGGCGTATAACTATTGCAGGGATGGAAATGATAGAGATGCTATAAAATTTTTTGAGGGATATTTGAAAGTGGCCGCTGGTTCAGATGAAGAAGCCAGGATATCTACGGCAACAAAGGCGTTAGAAGAATTGCGTTCAGGAGTTGAGGGTGAAACTTTGAAAAATATTAGGGACAGACACTAATTAGGCACCTATTGCACGGAATGGTGAACTTCCTCTGCTTTCTGCTGGGCTTAAAAGGTCTTGATATAGATGAAAAAATATTATTTTGCCTTATCTCTTTTGTTTGTGGTCTTTCTTGGTTTTCTTGACTATTTAACCGGGTACGAAGTGTCTTTTTCAATTTTTTATTTGCTACCCATTCTTTTTATCGTGTGGCATCAGGGATTTGCTCGGGGTATTGTTATTGCAGTTTTTAGCGCCATTGCATGGTTTTCCGCCGACCTACTGGCTGGAAGTTTTTATTCGCATCCGTTTATTCCGTTATGGAACACATCCGTTAGGTTCACTTTCTTTATGATTATTGTCGTATTGGTATCTAAAAACAAAAAAGAACTTGATCTTGTAAAGAAGATGTCGCGGCTTGACATGTTAACGACTCTGCATAATGCGACATCCTTTGCGGAACATTTTAATATTGAAAAAAATCGGGCTTCTCGGTTCCAAAGGCCGTTTACGGTTGTCTACTTTGATATAGATAATTTTAAGCTTTTGAATGATAATTTCGGCCATCTAAAAGGCGATGCAACCTTGGTGGAAATTGGCAAAGCCATAAAATTGAATTTACGGAAGTATGACATTGCCGCGAGATTGGGGGGTGACGAATTTGCAATCATGTTTCCTGATACGGATAAAGCTCAAGCCCAAACGGCAATGAATAAGCTCAAAGCTCCTTTTTTAGAAATTTTTAAGGAATATTCAATTCCGCTTTCTTTTAGCGCCGGAGCGGTAACGGTGAGTCAATATGGGTATTCTTTTGAGGACATCATTAAAGCAGCTGATGACTTGATGTATACCGTGAAAAAGAAAGGTAAAAATAATATTGCCTGTTGCGAGTTAAGCTAATAAAAACAATCCGGAGGCAAAAGGCAGTGTGTGCATAAATTTAACGCTCACGATGCGTAGCCTTCATTATTAAGCAGTGTTTTTTCAAGGATATTAGATCTCATGACAAACCGTCTCAAACTAAAAACCCATTCTAAAAAGCTGTTCTATTGGCTGCGCTATGTTTTTTGCATGGCAACCATTCTGCTGACCATTGATTATGCGTTATTTTTACACTATAAAACGAAGCTGCTGCCGGCTCCCTTGACGCAAGAATTGCCAAACGATCAAAAACTTACTGATTTGCAGAGAATGTTGTGGCGGCTGAATTTTGATAAAAAAAGCAGTTATGTTAATTTTGATATGAAAAAATCGCCGGACAGTATTCGTATAGGCTGTTTTGGAGACTCGTTTACGAGGGGTGACGAAGTCAATGAACGATATGATTACCCCAGTTTTTTGCAGGGTTTGTTTCAGAAAAACGGTTATGAGAATGTTGAAATTCTGAATTTCGGAATGGGATGGTATGGTTTTCATCAAGCGTTTATTTTATGGGAAAATGTCGGCCGTCAATATGAATTAGACGCTGTCCTTTTGGGACCACAGGCTTTTCATAAAAGAAGAGATCTTTCCTTCAACCATTCATTTTCTTATTCTCCCGTGCAAGGGGATGTTCATTATTTTCATTCACGGTATATTTTAAAAGGCAACACGGTCGAGCGTATAGATCCGATCGGAGAGACGATTACTGAGCGCATAGACAATTATTGGAAATTCATACCGCATCTGCAGTATCTCAGATATGATTCCAATCCGCCTGCGTTTTTGACGGCCCCGGCGGCCTGTTTGCTGCCGAACCGCAAACTTAAAGCAAATCCATTCTATTACAAAAAAGATCGAGACCGGGAAGTGAACACGATTTATCGCATATTGCTTTCTAGAATAGCTGATCAGACACCGCGAGTTTTCCTCACTGATTATCGGGAGCAGGAGGTTCAATTAGCCGGGTCTATCGAAAAGGACAATGTTGCCGCAACTCTTTTCTATCAACCCGTTCATTTTCCGTATTTGGCTTTTACCGCGCACAACGGTCCTTGCGGTAATGCGCTTTTGGCGCAGCAGATGTTCGATTTTTTAACGCAGAAGGAAGAGTCGGTTCTAAGCCTTATTGAAACTGAGGATATTGAACGGGAAGCGATCGAACAGGTGCGTTTGAAAAAGACAGATTTGTCTGAGTATAAGGATATTGCGGTCGAGATCAATGGCGTGAAGCTGGGACGGTTTTATGATTCCTACGCTATTTGGGAAATGTATTGCAAGGGGTCGTCGTGCGAGAGGGAAAAAAATACGTTTGAAGACACGGTCTCCCTGATCATGCTGAAAAATGCCGGTGATGAAAGCCTGCTGGAGGCTGTTTTTATGCCGGTTGATTTTGAGATCCGAGAAGATGCTTCTGTAACAATTCAGGTCACTCATCATTCCAGAGTCCGGGAATATGCATTGGGAAAGGTAAGCCTCTTGAATCCCGGGTTGAATATCGGCGTCATTGATCTGGGAAAGACCTTGGCCGATTGTATTAGAAAAAACATTCATATTGAAGGAAGTGATTTTTTATGGAAAGGCCTTGGGAATATTCAAAAGAACGACGCGGTTGCCATTTTTGTTGATCAGGTGCTTATTTTATCCGGTAAGGTGGGAAAACAAGATGAGAAATTTGTTCTGAACTTTTTTCATCAGCGATATTTTACAATTCGCGCTGATGGCAGAGAATTTTTGGATATCGAGCAACTGGACCCAACGGGAATCGTTTATCTTGCGCTGTCTATCAAAGAGGATGAAACGATTCGGATTCCGTTGGCCAGATGGCTGAAAATTCGCAAAACTGTGCCCTTGACCAGGGGTCAGCCGCAGTTTAAGGGTCTTTTCAAAGCCGATCCATAGATAATCAGAGCATGATCAGCTCCGGGTTTCTTATGCAATTCTTCTCAATTCAGGTCAAGCAGATAAAGATTGATTTTTGCCGCTGTTTTGCTAATCTGATGCGTATAAAAAAAGGTTTTCGGGGTGTTAAATTTAAAAAGAGAGGCCAGAAAATGAATGCGGAAGCGAAAGGTCATGTGAAGGATTTGAAGGGGCGGCCCTTCAACATTGAAGCATTGTTGAATTATCAGGATGACGCGGTTGTGAGCCGGGAAATTGCCCGGAAAGATACCGGCACGGTTACCTTGTTCGCTTTTGATAGGGGGCAGGGTTTGAGTGAACATACGGCGCCTTTTGATGCTATTGTTTATATTGTTGATGGTACGGCGGAGATCATGATTTCAGGACAATCTCATAGGGTCGCAGCCGGTGAAATGGTGATCATGCCTGCGAATAAGCCGCATGCGCTGAAGGCGGTCGAAAGATTTAAAATGATGCTGGTGATGATCAAATCGCTTTAGGTTTTGGGATCATTGGTTCTCAAATGTTAATCCTATGAAGAAATAAGAGGTTGAGATGGAAATTGGAATTGTCGGGTTACCGAATGTGGGAAAGTCCACCTTGTTTAACGCGCTGACCGGCGCAGGTGTTGCGGCGGAAAATTTTCCGTTTACCACGATTGAGCCGAATGTTGGGATTGTCCCGTTGCCGGATGAGCGGTTATCGGTGTTATCGGAAAAATGGAAAAGCGCGAAGATCACGCCGTCAGGTATTCGATTTGTGGATATCGCCGGCCTTGTGAAAGGCGCCAGCCAGGGGGAAGGGTTGGGAAATAAATTTTTAGCCAATATCCGCGCGGTGGACGCGATCTGTCACGTGGTGCGGTGTTTTCAGGATGACGATGTTGTCAATGTGACCGGGGAGGTCAATCCGGTTGACGCTGCTGAAATTATTGAAACCGAACTTCTGCTGGCGGACTTGCAGCAGGCGCAAAAAGCGCTGGAGCGGGCGCAGAAATTTGCCAAAAGCGGGGAGAAGGAAGCCAAGGATAAAGTCGCGATCCTGGAACAGATCATTGCAGCTTTTGATCAAGGAAAATCCGCCCGGCTGCAGGAGATCCCGGAACCGATTTTAAAGGAATATCAATTTTTGACCGCCAAGCCCGTTTTATATGTTGCCAACTCTGATGAAGGCGGGGCGTCTCCTGAGATGCTTAATCCATTAAAAGAACTGGCGGCCCGTGAAGGAGCGGTTGTGATCGAGCTCTGTACAAAGCTCGAGGCTGAGATTCTGGAGCTTCCGGAAGAAGAGCGGAAAAGTTATTACGATGCCGCAGGGATCGCAACGCCGGGGCTCGGTAAACTGGCCAGAGCCGGGTGCAATCTTTTGAAACAGGTCTGTTTTTTTACGGCAGGAGCTCAGGAATCAAGGGCATGGCTGATCCAGCAAGGAACGACAGCGGTCAAAGCGGCGGGTAAAATTCACACGGATATGGAGCGGGGTTTTATCAGGGCCGAGATCTATAAGTATGATGATCTTGTGCGGTTAGGAGAGTATTCGCTTGTCAAAGAACAGGGACTGACCCGGCTGGAAGGCAAGGAATATGAGATCCTGGAAGGGGATGTGGTTTATTTCCGTTTCAGTGTTTAGGGGAAATAGGATTCCGGCGGAATTTTCGCTTTCTTATTGCAGAGTTTTTGCTTTCGTCGTATGATGAGAATATTCCATACCGAAAAAAAGGAGAATATCATGACTTATATTTTTATCGGAAAGTATACTTCAGAGGCCATCAAGGAGATCAGCGCAGACCGAACAGACCGTGCCCTGTCGCTCATTAATGAACTTGGTGGAAAAGTTTTAGGGATGTATGCCTTGTTGGGCGGATATGACTGTGTTCTAATCGTAGAATTTTCGGATAATCAGGTTGCCATGAAGGCCTCGTTAGGGCTGGCGCTGTTGACCGGAATTTCATTTTCGACATATCCGGCGGTTTCGGTGGATGATTTTGATCGTATGCTCAGCAGCAAGTAGGAGTGCCAATGGATGGATTCTTCATGGAAAGAGGTGTTGAGTGGGTTTCATCTCAAAATTTTTAACTTATATTCAGGTTGATATCTGGCGCATCAAGTCGCACAACTTGTCAAAGAGAAGGTCGCTGCTGTTGCGTCAGCTGAGAATTTTTGTTTTGGCCTTGCGCGGATTTGATGAAGATAAATGCGCGTTAAGGGCGTCGGCCCTTACGTTTTCCACACTGATGTCGATCGTGCCGCTGGTCGCCATGGCCTTCGGGATCGCCAAGGGGTTTGGTTTTGAGAATGTGCTGGAAAAAATCCTGTATGAGAACATGGCTGGTCAGGAGGAAGTTGCCGGACGCATCATGACGTTTGCCCGGTCTTTTTTGGATAACACAAAAGGTGGGCTTATTGCCGGGATCGGCGTGGGAGTATTGTTCTGGACCGTGATCAGCGTTCTGGGCAATATTGAAAAGTCTTTTAATGAAATCTGGGGCATCAAGAAATCCCGTTCGATGGGGAGGAAATTTAGCGATTATCTTTCGATGATGCTGATTTGCCCGATTCTCTTGATCATGTCCAGCAGCATGACGGTTCTGATAACCAGTCAGCTGGGCTTGATCATGGAGAAGATCGCCATCCTCGGATCCTTGGCGCCGGTGGTGGATTTTGGTTTAAAGTTTCTGCCGTACTTGTTTTTGTGGCTTTTGTTCACGTTCATTTATGTGTTCATGCCCAATACCAAGGTACAGTTTAAATCCGCGTTTTTAGGAGGGATCATCGCAGGGACGTTGTATCAGGTGATCCAGTTCTTATATTTTTCAGCGCAAATTTTGGCGGCTAAGTATGGCGCCATCTACGGAAGTTTTGCGGCATTGCCGTTATTTTTAGCCTGGCTTCAGGTGAGCTGGCTGGTGGTCCTGTTTGGAGCTGAGGTTTCATTTGCCGAACAGAATGTGGAGACCTATGAGTTTGAATCGGATTGTCTGAAGGCCAGCCATTATTTTAAAAGGCTGCTGGCGTTACGGATCACGCATCTGTGCGTCGGGAACTTTTCAAAAGCGAAAACACCGTACACGGCCAGTCAGATTTCGCATCAGCTGGAGATCCCGATCCGTTTGGCCCGTGAAATTCTTTTTCAGCTGACCCAGGCCGAAATTCTGGTGGAGGTTGCTTTAAATAATAATGCCAGTGAAGTTTCTTATCAGCCGGCCCGTGACATTGAGTCGCTGACCGTGCAGAAGGTGATTTCGATCTTGAATCATCAGGGGATTGAGGATATTCCGATCGAAGAGTCCGAGGGATTGACTCGTATTAAGGAAGCCTTAAAATCATTTGAGGAACAGTTGAGCCGTTCTCAATATAATATTCCGTTAAAGTCTATTGAAAACTAGCACTTAAGGAGGCGTGGATGTTAGAGGATTTTGGTTTGGGGTATGGTCTGGATGCGGTTTTGGAATTCCTGGTTGAGATGATGTTATATTTGGCTTTTTTTGTGGGAATTATGCTGATGGTGTCCCGTCAATCGGTGGAGCGTTTAAATCAGGATTTTCAGAAAGAAGTCGGTATTCGTAAGCGGATCTGGCCGCAAGTGGAAAACAAAGCATCGTTTTTCATCGATCGGATCTTGCTGAAGTACTCCTTTTGGACAGGATTGTGTATCGCCATTACTTCCTTTTCTTTTATTCTGGCGCAGAAAATCCCGTAATGGAATTTTTTGAGAAACAGCAGGGATGTTTTGTTTTGCGGCTCTGTCTTGGCGTGATTCTTTGAAAATTTAGACATGTTCTAGAAGGGATTTTAAGGATCCTCATAAAGAGCCCTCGCCAGTTGTGCGGGATTCGTGATCATGTTCTAGAAGAAACTTTGTGGTAGATCTTTGGAGAGGTGGCTGAGCGGTCGAAAGCACACGCTTGGAGTGCGTGCGAGGGTCAAACCTCCCAGGGTTCGAATCCCTGCCTCTCCACCAAATATCACATTTCGAAAAATCAAGGTTGGAAGCCTCGGCGCAAAGCGCCTCGGCATGGTACTGAAACT
>JBBRHV010000081.1:0-7866 GCA_038222225.1 Candidatus Omnitrophota bacterium | reverse complement strand
TATGCACCGGCCGTCCTTCCGAAGGACAGGCGCATATTAAAATCACTGTTTCAAAGAACCTCCCGATACATCATCCTACCGGCGCATTTCCAAATGAAAAAGCTCCAAACCACCAGATTCTGACCGCGGGAGTTGAACTATTAAATCACTCCACTGCGTCTCTGTCAACACTCTAAATACTTATGGCCCATACCATTGTAAATGCTTATTTTTCATATAGTTATACACCTGCAAAGCCTGCCCGCCTGCCTGGGGCTGAACGGCAACCTCAGCCATAGCAGCTAGAACTCTCTGCTGAAACAACCGGTCTTGAACCGGAGCCCGCTGAGCCGCCGTTTCCAGCAAACAAATCGCATCATCATAGCGGCTCTCTTCCATGGCCAAAAAGGCCAACCGGTAAAACGCCCAGTAGTAATCCGGATCCAGCTCCAAAGCCTCTTTCCAGTACTTGAACGCCAAATCTTTCTTTCCCCGCAAAACATAAAATCGAGCCGTAGAATTGAGGATCTTAACTTTGGAAGCCGTGCTCAACTTTTCGTCTAAAGGATAAATCTGCTGAATCGCCTGCTCAGAAATCTGCCGAATAAAAACATCCTTTTTCTCTAAAGGAAGCTCCGGCTCCATATAACCAGCAATCGCGGTCATCAACCCTGAAACGATCTTTTCTTTATCCCGATCCGGCTGATACCGATACTGATGCGCCCAAAGGGTCACGCCGTTCTTCCAGACAAAACTTTGCGATATGGTCTTCGCGATCAAGACCGCGACGACGGCCAGAGAGATCCCCAAGTAACAGCGCCGTGCCATCACCTGACCCTTCAGCCGGTCAAAAAAACGGGCCCAGACCACCGCCGCAATGAGCGCTATCCCGATCGACGACAAATACATAAAACGATCAGCCACGATGTGGGATTTTCCGATGGTAGTTCCAATGCCCCAAAGATAAAAACTGGATAGAACATAAAAACCCATTCCGAATACAACCAGCCGATTCTTGCGGAAAAGATACATAAACAAAACCAAAAGCATAAAAACAATAACGGCCATCTGATACTCGAAAGACGCCAGACTGATCGGGCAAGAAAATCATAAACCTCAACCATCATTTTCGGAAAAACCATCTTCCTTATATAAAAGGTCGCACTCCATAGAACAACCAGAATTTTCTGCCAGACAGAAACCGGCATGGCCGCTCCACGATGCATTTGAAAGGTCCACCAGGCGACCGGCCAGACCACCACCCCGACCACGCACTTTTCCAGTACCGCGCGCACCTTCCAGCACCGCTTAAAGAACCAATCCGTCAGGAAAAGCACCAACGGCAAGGTTAACGCCATTGGTTTTGACAAGATCGAACACCAGGCCAGCACCAAAACAGCCGCAAAATAAAAAAACGCCTGGAACCGTTCCCGTCCTTCCCCGGAACGGAGCTTAATACGTATAAACAGGAGATACACATAAACAGCCGCTAAATAAAAGAACGCGTAAAGGACATCCTTCCGCTCGGTGACCCAAACCACCGATTCGACCCGCATCGGATGAATTCCAAAGACCAGCGCCGCCGCAAAACTGACGGCCGATGAACACCCCAAGGACAAAAGAATAAAAAAGACCAGGAGCACCACACCGATATGGAAAATCAAATTGATCGTGTGCGATACAAACGGACGGACCCCGAAATACTGACGTTCCAGCATAAAGGAAAGCGTCGTTAAAGGAATATAGCTGTCATTGACAAACTGACCAAAAGCGCACTCAACAGATGTTAGACTCAGCGGCTGCTGAACACAGAGATTCTTAAGGAAATGCGGGTCGTCGTCCCAATTGACATAATCAAAACTCAACGACGGAAGGAAAGTAAAAAAAACAACCAGGACTAAAAGGATGCTATAAAGGCCCTTTTTATCCTGGCTATAAAAAAAAGGAGTCATAATCAGTATTTCAGAATTGAAAAAATCGGAACGTTCTTCAGTTTTTTGCGGCCCTTTAAAAATTCCAGCTCAATCACAAAAGCGGCTCCGATAATCTTCGCTTTAAAACTGCGTACCAGTTTAATAACAGCCTGAGCGGTTCCGCCGGTGGCCAATAAATCATCCACGATCAGAACACGGCTGTCTTTCGCTAACGCATCCTGATGAATCTCCAAACTGTCCGTACCATATTCCAGCTGATAGGTCGCGCACCTTGTTTTATAAGGAAGCTTGCCGGGTTTGCGCACCGGAATAAATCCGGCCCCTAATTTGGCTGCCAAAACAGTACCGAAAATAAACCCGCGCGACTCCATCGCTACCACATAATCGATTTTTTGATCCTTATACTCACGCGCCAGGACATCCATCGTTTTCCGCAAAGCCTGAGCATCTTTCAGCAACGGGGTAATGTCTTTAAAAATGATCCCTTTTTTGGGGAAATCCGGAATGTCACGGATAAATCTTGCCAGATCAAGAGTCTTCATGGTATGTGCATCCTATCGCAACATTAAACTTATGTGCCTTCGTCTAACGTTTGTCCGTTTTGGATCAGCTTCTTGATCTTCTTAATCGCCTGATTTTCCAGCTGCCGGACCCGCTCACGGGAAACCTCAATCTCTTTGGCGATCTCCGCTAAGGTACGCGCCTTGCCGTCTTCCAAACCATAACGCAACGTTAAAATTCTGCGCTCCCGCTCTGTCAGCATTTCTAAAAGATCATGCGCCCGCTCTTTATTCAGAAAATTTTCCAGCTGCTGATCCGGGCTGGCCATCCGTTCATCAGCGATCATATCCTTGACCTGCCCATCCCCATCCTCTCCGATCGGAGCATCCAGGCTGGACATTTTAGAGATGGAACGCTCGAAGTCCCGGACTTTATCGACGGTTGTTTGCATCTTTTTAGCGATCTCAGAAACACGGGGCTTGCGTTTGAGCTTGTGCGTCAGAAATTCGACCGCCTTTTTATACTTCATGATCTCTTCGTTCATATAAACCGGAACGCGGATCATTTTCCCCTGATCAATAATCGCGCGGGAAACGGCCTGCTTGATCCACCATGCCGAATAGGTAGAAAATCGAAATCCCCGAGTCGGGTCGAATTTCTCAACACTGCGCATGAGGCCAATATTGCCCTCTTCAATGAGGTCACTTAAGGGCACACCCAGATTGATATAACGTTTGGCAATACTGATCACAAGGCGGAGATTAGACCGGATCATCGTATCACGGGCGTCTTCATCTCCCTTTTGAATACGCACAGCAAGTTCAATTTCTTGCTCAGCAGTTAAAAGAGGGATATCACGAACATCTTTGAAGTATGATTTAATTGGATCCATAAATTTGGTTACGTCCACCCAATCCTTTGCTGAAGCTTAAACTGTGTGGTGAACGGTTATTTCATATTAACCGTCCACCACACATATGTCAATACTCAAAGGCTACTTCTTCTTTGCCTTTGGTTTCACTGCTTTTGGCTTGGCTGCTTTGGCTTTCGTAACCTTGGGCTTGGCTGATTTTGCCACGCTTTTACCCTTGGGAGCTACTGCCTTGGCAATTGCTTTCTTAGCCTCAATGGCTGCCTGTGCGGCTGCCAAACGAGCAATCGGAACACGGTATGGTGAACAGCTGACATAGTTTAGACCGACCCTGGCGAAAAACTTCACCGAATCCGGGTCTCCACCATGCTCGCCGCAAACACCGCATTTTAAATCAGGACGTGTCAATCTCCCGCGTTCCACACCCATCTTGACCAACTGACCGACGCCTTCCTGGTCAATCGATGCGAACGGATCTTCACGGAAAATCTTCTTGTCAATATAATCCGGCAAGAACGAACCCACGTCATCACGGCTGTAACCTAAGGTCATCTGCGTCAGATCATTGGTCCCGAAAGAGAAGAACTCCGCTTTTTCAGCGACTTTATCAGCCACCAATGTCGCGCGAGGAATCTCCATCATCGTTCCGACCATATATTTGACCTTGGCTCCCTTGGCCTTGATGATCGCATCCGCTGTCTCACGAACCACCACCTCAAGAATATCATATTCCTGTTTGGTCCCGATCAGCGGGATCATGATCTCCGGCAAAACTTTGACTTTATCTTTGGCTACAATACAGGCCGCTTCAATAATAGCGGTCACCTGCATTCTGCAGATCTCAGGATAAGTAATCGATAGACGGCAACCGCGATGACCCAGCATCGGGTTCATCTCATGCAGCTGTCCGACTTTGCTCTTCACTTTTTCCGGAGTTATTCCCAAACGTCGGGCCATTTCAGCCTGACCCGCGTCATCATGCGGCAAAAACTCATGCAATGGCGGATCCAGCAAACGGATCGTTACAGGAAGACCTTCCATCGCTCTAAAGATCCCTTCAAAATCTTTGCGCTGATACGGCAATAATTTCTCCAGGGCCTTTTCGCGTCCTTCAAGGTCATTAGCCAGGATCATTTCACGGATCGCCCAGATGCGTTCTCCTTCAAAGAACATATGCTCTGTCCGGCACAATCCAATTCCTTCGGCTCCCAAGGCTCTGGCGTTCACCGAGTCTTGCGGAGAATCCGCATTGGTGCGGACCTTGATCTGACGGGCTGCGTCAGCCCATTTCATGATCTCCATAAACATTTTATAAATCGGATGCTTTTTAGCTTCCTCATTTCGATCAACCACTCCGCTGATCACCGGAGATGATGAGGTTTTCAGACTTCCGAGAAGAACTTCACCGGTTGACCCATCAATCGAGATCGCGTCGCCTTCTTTGATGACATGACCTTTAACGCGGATCTCTTTGGCACGATAATCAATATCCAACTCGCCGCAGCCGACAACGCAGCATTTGCCCCAACCGCGGGCCACAACAGCCGCGTGAGATGTCATGCCTCCCGTGGATGTCAAAATCGCCTGCGCTGCCCACATCCCGGAAACGTCTTCCGGAGATGTTTCTTTACGGGCAAGAATTACTTTTTTTCCGTCTTTGGCCCACTTCTCTGCCGCTTCGGCTGAAAAAACAACCAACCCATTGGCCGCACCCGGACCTGCCGGAAGACCTTTGGTCAAAACGCGCTTGTCAGCGATCGCTTGGCCCTTATCCTTCAGATCAAAGATCGGGAACAGCAGCTGATTCAAATGATCACCCTGAATGCGCATTAACGCCTCTTCGGTGGTGATCAATTTTTCCTTCACCATATCCACTGCGATCTTGATAGCCGCCAAACCAGTCCGCTTTCCGGTACGGGTTTGAAGCATAAAAAGCGTCCCCTCTTGAATCGTAAACTCCACGTCCTGCATTTCACGGTAATGTCTTTCCAGTTTCAAGCGAATCGCGTTGAGCTCACTATAGACTTTCGGCATCGCCTTGTTCAGGGTCTCGATCGGATCCGGAGTACGAATACCGGCCACAACGTCTTCCCCCTGAGCATTGATGAGATACTCGCCGTAGAAATGATCATCACCGTTAGCCGGGTTGCGCGTAAAGGCCACGCCGGTTCCGGAGTTGTCACCCATGTTTCCAAAAACCATGGCCTGAACGTTAACCGCTGTTCCTTTTAAACCATGAAGTTTATTGATCGCACGGTAACGGACCGCCCTGCCGATCATCCATGAACCGATGACCGCGTCGATCGCATAATTTAATTGTTCCCGCGCGTTGGTCGGAAAACCTTTTCCAACGCTTTTCTTGTAAACCTCTTTATAAGCGGCCACCACTTCTTTCAGCTCGTCGGTCGTTAACTCGGTATCCAGTTTGCGGCCGTACTTTTGTTTGATACGTGAAAGCTCCGCTTCAAAATGCTCATGATCAACGCCCATGACCACATCACCGAACATGTTGATAAAACGTCGGTAAGAATCCCAGGCCATGCGTGCGTTTTTCGTCTTTTTGGCAAGACCTTCAACAGCGTCATCATTGATGCCGAGGTTGAGGATCGTGTTCATCATGCCCGGCATAGAAACAGCCGCCCCTGAACGAACAGAAACCAACAAAGGATTTTCTTTATCTCCGAATTTAGCCCCCATTTTCTTCTCAAGGATCTTAATATGCTGATCAATTTCCTTGTCGAGAATTGCCGGCTTCTTCTTTCCGTGCTCATTATAATACGCACAGACATCCGTGCTGATCGTAAATCCTGCTGGCACAGGGATGCCGATATTGGTCATCTCTGCCAAGTTCGCGCCTTTTCCTCCGAGCAACTCTTTCATCGCGGCTCGGCCTTCGGCTTTTCCGCCACCGAATGCGTACACATACTTTGTAGCCATGTTTCTTTCCCTTTCGTTACACTTTAGTTTTAACTGTCAAAATGTTCACACACATACGACTTTAAACGATCCATCGGAATACGCACCTGCTGCATGCTGTCCCGCTCCCGGACCGTGACCTGCTGATCCTCCAACGAATCCGGATCAACCGTCACGCACAGAACGGTCCCGACTTCATCCTGCCGACGGTAAAGCTTCCCAATAGATGCGGTGTCATCGTAGACACACATTAATGTTTTCTGCAGATCCGCCTTGATCGCTTTGGCTTTTGCCACGATGTCTGAATTTTTTTTCAGCAACGGCAAAACCGCCACTTTGATCGGTGCCAATTTTTTATGGAACCGCAAAACAACCCGCGGGCTGTCATTGACCTGTTCTTCATGATAGGCATCGACCAAAAAGGCCAACGTCGCCCGATCCACTCCCCCCGACGGCTCAATCACGTAAGGGATGACCTCTTCCTGCGTCACTGTATCCTTATACTTCAAATCTTTTCCGGAAAACTGTGAGTGCTGTTTTAAATCGTAATCCGTCCGGTTGGCGATTCCCTCCAGCTCTGACCAGCCAAAAGGAAATTCATACTCCACATCCGTACACCCCACCGAATAATGCGCCAGCTCATCCTGCTCATGCTTGCGCAGACGCAGCCGCTCTTTCGAAATGCCGAAACGCGTGTACCATTGAAAGCGCTCGTCGATCCACCGTTCATACCACTGGCCCGCTTCACTGGGATGCGTAAAAAACTCAATTTCCATCTGCTCAAATTCGCGCGTGCGGAACGTGAAGTTTCCCGGCGTGATCTCATTGCGGAAGGACTTTCCGATCTGAGCGATCCCGAACGGCAGGCGCTTGCGCGTGGTATCCCGAACATTTAAAAAATTCACGAAAATCCCCTGCGCGGTTTCCGGGCGCAAATACACCACACTGCTGGAATCTTCCATCGCTCCCAGATTGGTTTTAAGCATTAAATTAAACGCCCGGGCTTCGGTAAAATCCTTGGCCCCGCAGGCCGGACAGGCCTCTTTAATATGATCCGTCCGGAAACGGCGTTTACACTTTTTGCAATCGACCAGTTCATCCGTGAAATTTTGAGTGTGACCGGAGGCGTTCCATGTTTCGGGATGCATGAGGATGCTGGCATCCAAACCGACCATATCCTCCCGGTCATGGACATTGGCCTTCCACCAGGCGTCTTTGATATTTCTCTTTAATTCCGCGCCCAACGGTCCGTAATCCCACGCGCCCGATAATCCACCGTAGATTTCGGATGACTGGAAAATAAATCCCCGCCGTTTGCAGAGCGAGACAATGGTATCCATGGATACTGAATTTTTCATAAGTTGTACGCGTAATAAAAGTTTAGAACGTATAAGATTAAGAAGCACTTAAACAACAGTCGATTATTTTAACCAACTTTAAATTAAAAGGCAAGGTTTTTTGTTGAGAGAACGAAGAAAAAACTAGGCAGACTTCACGCGGGTCAAAAATCCCTCAAAGGCCTCATCCCCTATAAAAAAACTCTGTTCTTTTTCCGGAAATTGAGAAGCCCGGACATCACTCATGTAAGCCGTGACCGCCCGTTTTGTTTCCTGAGCGAATTGGGCGTATTGTTTGGCGAATTTCGGATGATAATCCTCGAACAGG
>JBBRHV010000080.1:0-8279 GCA_038222225.1 Candidatus Omnitrophota bacterium | reverse complement strand
GCAAAGGTCACTACATTGTCCGAAAGCTCTGGACTTATTTCCGTCTCCCCTAACACCGCGGCGTTGGTTGGAGATTTATACACAACCTCGATCTCTTGCGGTCCGGCATTCTCAACGAATGTTACCGCTAATCTTTGAAGGCGCGCATTGGGTTTGCGTGATTCTGTGGTTAAAACCCGCGAATTGACCCGGCCGACCTGATCCACCAAAGGCCTCACATCCGGATTTACTGCCTTGCCCCCGACTGCCCCGCCGGAAAAATATTTCCTCGGGATCACCTGCTGCGAAAGAGGATCTATATCTTCCTTAATAAAGTTAAACACGCCTTTTTTGATGGCCGACATATACTGCTCGTAGATCTTTTCTTTAGCCTGTTTGTCATCAAGATCAATCCCTTTAGTTTTATTCTGATTTACATACACCTGACCCAACAAACTGTCTTTTAAGGTCCGTTTATACCAGGCTGCTAAAATCACCGAATTATAAATCTGGCGCAACGTGGCAAACTGTTTGCCTTCATTGACTTCCTTCTCAATCTCCGGGATCAGGATTTCACGCACGATCTCTGAAGACAGGCTGTTGACATCCTTAGCATCTTCACCCGCGCTCTCCGCGGCAACAGTCTGCTGATCTTGATTCTTGGTCAAGGCAAAATAATCCTCTTCCACCATGACCTTCAAATGCCGTTCACCCACAAAGGCAAAACCATTATGCTCATACACAACCGCTTTATCCGGAACGATCCAGATCTTATTAAACGTCTGCACCGGAATATCCGTGGTCCCAAACCGCTCCTGGGATTTCTTAAAAACCCTTTGCCAGAATTCCTTGCCCAATTCTTTCTCCGGATACATCAACGAGCTGGCCAATTGTTTCAGAATGTAATCCTGGCCCAACAGGTCACGGCCCATTTCGGTCACACCTAAACCATCGGCAATGATGCGGCCTTCTTCATAAGGAGACAAGTTGACCCAAAATTCCTCATCCGGAACGGTCAGGGAAGCCAAAAAATATTTGATCAGTTTCTGCGATTCTTCTCTAAAAGCCTCTCCCTGAAGGTTATCATCTCCGGTATCAATAATAAAATCAAACTGCAATGGATTGTCCGGATTGAGCGTCAGCCCGCGGATAATGGGCGGCGCGAATCCTTCGCTGAAATTCACCATCGTGCCTGGAAGCGGAAGATTAAACACGCCCGGTAAGGCTTGGGCATAAACCGAATTAGGTGGAATGATTAAAGAAAAAGACAGAAAAAAAATAATAAAAGATGAAGAAATACGAAAAAATCTTGAGTTTTTAAATGTTCTCATAGCCATGCTCCATTTCGTGAAAATACACGAGATCTATATTAGACTCATACTTAAAATTTTGTTGTAAAAGAAACGGCTAAGCACCCACCCCACACTACTTTAAACATACCATTTTAAGCGGTCAAAATGCAATATATAAACATAAATTTAATAAAGCGCTTTCTTTCAAGCTCATCGGCGGAAAAATTTAAAAAATTTCAACGCGTATAAACTTAAATAAAAATATATCTTTAAAAAAGCATATAGGAACCTTCGCAGTTTTGCGCCAACGGCATAAAACTAAACCCGAGAGGTTATTTCTTCCTGCCTGCGGCAGGCAGGAAGAAATAATATTAAAAAGTCAAAAAATAACCCCACATCATCGAAATTATCTTTAAAATTTTTATTTATCTATATATATTTATATGTTTATATAAAAGTAAGATAGGACATAAAAACAAGATAAAAAGATAAAAAACTGAAAAGATTTTTTTACAAACGCCGATTCTCAAGCATCCTCGCTCAACAAAACCCGTTGAAGGGCCTCCACCACTTCCACCTTGAATTGGCTTCCTTTGCATTTCTCAAACTCGTCCAAGGCCTGTTCCCTACTTAAGGCCTTACGATAGGGCCGGTCCGAGGTCATAGCATCGTAGGCATCGGCCACCGAAATGATCATCGTAAAAATATCGATATCATCTCCTTTGAGTTTATCGGGATAGCCGGTTCCATCATAACGCTCATGATGATAGCGCACCACCGAGAGCAGCTGCTTGTCAAAAATCACCGGCTTTAAAATATTAGCGCCGACGACCGGGTGTTTTTTGATGACATCCCATTCTTCCTCGGTCAGCCGGCCCTCTTTGTTCAGGATCGAATTCGGTATCGTGAGCTTCCCAATATCATGAAGACGCGCGGCATCTTTCAAAAGCTCGATCTCTTCCTCTGATAATTTCATTTCAAAGGCGATCCGTCCGGCATATTCCGTGACACGGTCAGAGTGCCCCCGGGTATACTCATCTTTCGATTCCAAAATCGTGACTAACGACTGCATGGCACGGTAAAAATACTTATGCATTTTCTTACGGGAAATAAACAGACATCTGGACATGATATTAAACGCATGCGCCAGTTCAGCGATTTCGTCCGTACCGGAAACTTTGACTTGATGGCGAAAATCTCCATCAGACACACGCCTGGTCCCTTGCAGCAATTGTTCTATGCGGGAAGAGATCCGCTTCGACAAAAATGTCCCCAGAAATAAAGACACGATCATTCCCAAAACCACCACCGCGATTTCGCGCGTATGTACTTTTTGCTGGAGAAGATAGACATCATCGGCCGCCATATCCACCCCCAGTATAGCCACCGTCTGGCCGACAGAATTGCGGATCGGAGCATACCCAGACAACGTCACTCCCCAACGGTCAATTTGAAATTTCCGGTCCGCTGCCGGACCGTCAAAGGCTTTCATCATTTCAGGAAAACGCGAAGCATTATAACGGTCTCCGGGAAAAGAAGTAATCCCGCGCGATTCCAGCTCAGCCGCATCCGGGTCCACAATAAACTGCCATTCCCCGGCCTTGTCTGTTTGAGCCATCGTATACACATACTTCAAAGCCGGATCCACCTGCTTGATCGCCAACAACTCTTCTGCAATCGCTTTATAGTCTTGCGTTTCAACGCCCTCCCGTTTCAACGGTATTTTCATCAAGACTTTCCCGTCAACCGACAACGCCGCAACTTGCGCGATGATCATCAGTTTTTCACGCAGCTGCTGAAACTGCTCTTGCAAGGCATATTGGTAGATCAAAAGATTGCAAGCTCCGGCGGAAAAGATCATGGCGCCAATGAGAATCAATGTGACCTTCGTCCTGAAACTCGAGAATATGTTCATTTTTCTTTTGACCATTTCATCTTCTTTTTTATAAGGCCCGGGCTTCGTCCTTCCAAAATATCATCATGCCTTTAAAAAACAAAAACGCGCCGATGAGCTCCAACGATTCCTCCACACACACCTCAATGAGGGCCGCTGTCCTGTTCAACGTGGCATCAAACATTCCCAAACTCAACTCCACGCCAAACGCCCCCAAACAAAAGATCACCATGCCCGCCAAAAGATATCTTTTGGCGCGAAGCGCTGATCGAAAATACGGCCGGCATTTCATCGATAAACCGATAAACACCGCGATCGCCGGCGGAGCCAGCACGACGACCCACTGCGTTTTGGGGAACGGCCAGTGCAAAAACGTCTGATTAATGATGGGCCCCAGAAATTCATGGATCATCGCGGTTTCATCGCAGGACATGAAAAAGAGGATTGCGCCAATCCAAAAGAAAGCCTCCCGCTTGTCCTCATCCTTTGACTGAAACCCGACCGAAAACGCAAAAATTCCGGAGATCAGCATCATCGCGCTGGAAAGCCAGGTGGTAAAATTGGATTCCCCCCCAAGCCCTAAAAATCGGCTCAACGGCCATGAAAACCAGCTGAATGAAACAAAAAAAATGTTTGCTATAAAAAGCAAACAAATCGACCGGAAAAAAAATTTTTCAAAAAAAGACATGAGTGACGTCATATTCAATGTTACGTGCAGGCTCCCAGGACAGCCGCATAATACCCATAACCGCAATAAAAAAGGGAACTAACACCCGTTCCTCCAGATACCTCAGGAACACTGATAAAAAAATCAGACATGACCGCTGGCGAACAATTCGTGCATTCAAACGAATTCCGCCCAACGCCAATGTAATATCCAGACACCGCTGGAAAAATAAACGTCGTTCCGCCGTATACTCGATATCTGAAATGTGAATTCGGCGAGCAGCTGGGATTGGCCAGGCCTAAAGGAGACCAGTCATCCGGACAAGGATCCCCTGCATGATTACCGATGTTAATGCCTGTATAAGATCCACTATTCATCAAATAATACCGCTCCATGGCAGAGCGAATAGTCCCGATCATAGCATAGGCTTCTGCCATCCTCGCCCGCTCAACCATCAAATAAAGTCTCGGCAGGGCCAAGGAAGCCAGGAGCCCAATGATCACAATGCTAATAACCAGTTCTAAAAGCGTAAACCCGTTTCGATGAATTCTCATAAAATAAGAATATCACAGCTCCTGCACAAAAAAAAGATTCTGATGACTTAATTGTCCTAACGCATAAACTACCATTTTTTGAAAATAAAAAACACCGCCATGACCATACAACCAAAACCAACCAGATAATTCCACCGGAGTTCTTCTTTGAGATAAAAAACTGAGAACCCACAAAACACAACCAAAGTGATCACCTCTTGGATCGTCTTTAATTGCGCCACCGTGAATGTCCCGTGGCCGATGCGGTTCGCCGGAACCTGGAAACAATATTCAAAAAACGCGATCAGCCAGCTCACTAAAATCACTGTCATCAAAGGGGCTGTTTTATATTTCAAATGCCCATACCAGGCAAAAGTCATAAAAATATTTGAAATCGTTAAAAGAATAATGGTCGTCATCCCGCCCTCCCTTTCTTGACACAGAAAAACCTTTCAGCTTTTTAGCTGAAAGGCCTGCGCTAAAATCCATCCAAAATTGAACTTCTATTTCCCCTGCGAAGACATTATAGGCAGAAACTTCTCCATCAGCAATGATCTTTTCGCCAATATTTTCAGTAAACTTACGGCCTGTGCTAAAAACAGGCACAATAATGTCTAAGAAAATGAACTATAAATACATTACACATATACTGCCGGCCATCTTACATAATCACCGCAGAACAAAACAATCATAAACAATTGAAAGCAAAAAGAATACCGTTCAAACTAAAAAAACTCTTTTAGCTTCGCTACTGGCACGCAAATTGCTTTCATAATGATGTCTACTAAAAAGGAGCATCTAAGTTATGAAAAGAACAGCCATTTTTATCATCACCTTAAGTTTTCTCGCCATCAGCGGCCATGCTCAAGCCTATGTCGTTGACGGTTCTGTTTCTGACTGGGGCGTTTCCCTTTCTGGCGCAGCAGCCCTGGTTCAGGGTTATCTGGATACAAATAAGCCGACCGGAACCACAGTGGATGTGGTTACCGAAGACAATGCTTCAACAAGCACCGGCTGGCTCAATATCGGACCGGGCTGGACAAGCGGCAATACCTATGATGCTGAAGCCATGTATATGGATAATGACCATGCCAATCTGTATTTAGCGATCGTGACCGGATTGGCCCCGACAGAGGCCACATACCCGGCAGGCGATATTTTCATTGATTTAGGGTACTATCAAGATCCAAATAATATCGGCACCTATGATGTCAAGAAATACGGCTTTGGGATCGATATTGCGACCTCTAAGCTTTACGCCGTCAACAGCTGGATCAATCCCGACTATTCACAACACAGCATTTCAAATCCCTGGAAGATGGGCGCAAACCGCACCTTGATCGGAGATATTTCTTTCGTTTACAGCGCTGAACAAAACAGCCATTATGTCATGGAAGCGAGCATTCCTTTAGAATTTCTGGGATTAAACAATATCCCGGAAGGCGAAATGAGAGATGCCTGGCTGCACTGGACTATGAAATGCGGAAACGATTATCTGAATTTGAAAGGAAGCGTCAACTCCACTCCGGAGCCGGCAAGTTTCTTGCTTGTAGCCAGCGGCCTTCTTTTTGGCGCTGCGAAGAAGAGGTTTTTGAGCTGACATCTTGGGGGAGAAGCGAGACGTCACATATAAAAACCCTGAAAGAGCAATCTTTCAGGGTTTTTCATTAAAAAAATCATCATAAAGATGACGGGTGTACTAGCTCAACAATTCGGCACCTTTTTCCTTCACCTTTTTTATTCTTTAGGGCGCCTTTTATCTTGATACAACGCAACATCTGCCTTCTGGATCAAATCATACCGGTTAATCCCCTGAACGTATGAAGCGACTCCAGCGCTGATTTCCAGTTTCCGTTTTAACTGAAGCCCTGCAACCGCTACTTTGAGTTTCTTTACTACCACATGCGCGTCTTCTGATGTGTCCCCGGGTAAAATCACCGCGAACTCATCTCCTGCATACCGGCAGGCAATGTCCACCTCCCGAACATTGCGCGCAATGACCTGTCCAATCTCTTTCAAAGCTTCATCACCCTCCAGATGCCCAAATGTGTCATTATAAAATTTAAAACCATCGACGTCGATCATCAGAAGACTTAATGTTCCCGGAAACCGCTTGACCCGATTAATTTCATAATCCAAACTTTTAGAAAAATGCCGAAAGTTGCTAATATTGGTAAGCGGATCTGTAACCGTCAAATACTTCATTTCCCGATACAGCTTGGCATTTTCAAGCGCAACGGCGACCTGTCGTGCGATCATTGAGAGAATGCGCAGATCAATCTCAGAAAAAACACCCGTCTCCCGAGCTGTTTTATCCGCCACATTGATCACACCCATCATTTTCTCACCCAGTTTAATCGGCACCACGCAAAAAGAACCCGTTTTATACCCCGGCCTATTAGGCCGATGGAACCTCTGGTCCCTTTCGATATCCTCAACAACAAAAGCAGTTCCTTCACGAAGCGCCAAGCCGGAGATGCATTCAGGATCATCAATGCTGCGGAAAATGGATAAAAAACCTTCATCAATCCCTTTTGATGCTCGGATCGACAAAGACCGAACGCGTTCATCATAAAACATCAACGAGCATTTCTCTACTTCAAGAATATTCATCACTTTTTCAACGACAAAATCCGACAATCGGTTAATATCAAAAATCATATTCAGATGCTCTTCGATATTTAAGACTTCTTCCAGCTTCTCTTTCTCTAAAAAAATCCTCTGATTCAGGACTCTCATTTTTTGCTCAAGTTCAATCCGCTTCGTGATATCTTTCGCGATACTGGAAATACCAATAACATCTCCCAAAGAATTCCTGATAGGAGAAAGCGTCAAGGACACATGAATGCGATGATTATCCTTTGCAATCCGAATCGTCTCAAAATTAACAATGGTCTCCCCCGATTTGATCTGCCCAATAATCTCCCCTTCTTCCGCCCAAAATTCTGGCGGAATAAGGCAGGTGATCGAATGACCGATAATCTCCTGTGCCGTGTATCCAAATATCTTTTCCGCCCCAAAATTCCAGCTTATAACCATACCATCAAGATCCTTTCCAATAACCGCATCGTTGGAAGAATCCACAATCGCGGCTAAATACGACCTGGCCTGATGTTCTTTCTTATAGAACATCCCCAGCACAGCAGTGAACCAAATAATCGAGATGGCTAAAATATGGTTTGTAATGATCCTCATCTCTTGAGGCTGCAACCCCAGCAAAATCAAGTTGATGAGCGTAAGGACCGTAGCAGCCGCTGAAAAATAGATCGGTAAGTTTCTTGGTTTTCTTGCCCTTAAAGACAAGACAATAACTGGGATATACAAAATGCTTCCGACTGCCCAAGGAATCAATAAATCGAAAACAAAGCAAATGCCGCATAAAACCGCACTACTAAAAATAATAAAAAAATTTTTGCTGAAAAAAATTTTTTTCATTTTAATCTCAACGCTTCGTTTTTACCAACACAACGCTTATTTGGCCTCTTTAATAAGGGTCACCTTCTGCGCCACTTTCGATCCCTGGTAGAAGCTGACTTCCACCATCTTACCCTTAGCTAGCTTACTGATTAAGACCTCATTGACAATAAATTTTTGACCTGCCGAGGTCTTTAGATCCTTGACCATGATCTCATTGCTCTGAAGTTGTATATCCACGATCATTCCCTGCATGACCCTCAGCTCCGGCTCTTTGACGATTGACTGAATAACCTGGTTCGGCTTAGGATTTACCCGATTATAATTAATAAGACCTGCCATACTCTCAACAGTAAAAATATAAGGCTCTTCACCGTTTCCTGTGGGTAAATCACAGGGGTTGATCTTTGATAAATGACGTTATGACCTTAAGTTTTAAATACTCAAGATTCCGAATTCCGAAAGAACGTCTTTGAATGACACGGATTTTATTGATCAGG
>JBBRHV010000079.1:0-8692 GCA_038222225.1 Candidatus Omnitrophota bacterium | reverse complement strand
ACAACCCGCTCTTTTTTGTGCGCCGCGACCCGCCCAATCACATAATGACGAACTCGAGACTTTTTAAATACCATCGAAAGCTGCTTCAAAGTCTTTGGCGCAATCACCATCGCCATCCCGATGCCCATATTAAATGTTTTATACATGTCCTCTTGCGGGACATTTCCCCGTTTTTGGATCTCTTGGAAAATAGCCGGGACCGGCCAACTCTCCCTCAAAATCTCAAAACACAATCCCTTCGGAAGAATCTTGGTCAGTTTTTCATAATATGCGCCGCCCGTAATATGGGCGATCCCCTTGACATCAAAACTTTTGATCGCTGCGGAAACTTCCTTTGCATAAATGCGGGTCGGTTTTAAAAGTTCAGAGACAAAACGTTTCTGCTCGGCCTTTGAAAAAACTTTGCGGACCAGACTGTATCCATTGGAATGAATACCGCTTGAAGGAATCCCGACGACAACATCCCCAACGGAAATTCGAGAACCGTCAATAATCTTTTTGCGTTCCACCACACCAACCGCAAAACCGGCGAGATCATATTCGTCTTTTCCATATAGATCCGGCATTTCAGCCGTTTCGCCGCCAATCAAGGCACACCCGGCCTGCCGGCAGCCGTGCGCGATCCCTTTCACGACATCCGTCAAGACATCCCGTTTGAGCTTTCCACAAGCAATATAATCCAGGAAAAATAACGGCTTGGCGCCCACACACAAAATATCATTCACGTTCATGGCAACCAGATCGATCCCGACAGTGTTATGAACATGATTCGCCTGAGCGATCAGCAGTTTTGTGCCTACCCCGTCGGTTGAGGAGGCCAGGACAGGCTCCCGATAATCCCCCGGTTTGAGGGCAAACAATCCGCCAAAACCCGCTTTCGTCAAACACACCCCATCAACCAATGTCGATCTCACCGAAGCTTTAATGTCTCGCACAAACGCATTCCCGGCATCAATATCAACACCGCTCAGCTTATACGTTATTTTTTTCATAACAAATGATCCTTCACATACCCAATGCCGTTCTTAAAAATCTTTGCCCCTTGGCCCAAATGCCCTTTGCGTTCCAGCCGCGTCCAAAACGGATGCTGCCGAGCGAGAAAATGACGTTCCGGATGCGGCATCATTCCTAAGATCCTGCCCGTTCGATCGGCAATGCCGGCAATATGTTCGACGGACCCATTGGGATTTTGAGGATACACCGGGTCCGTCCTGTCCGGCATACAGTATTTAAAGACAACCTGGCCGTTGGCCAAGAGCTGCTTGAGAAGGGCCTCGTCCTGGGTCAAAAACTTCCCCTCAGCATGAGCAACTGGAATATAAAGAAGATCTTCAACGCCGTCGACCCAGACGGAACGGCCTCCCTTCTTTAAATGGATCCAGCGGTCTTCAAACTTCGCTGAATCATTGTTGATCAGCGTGCACGTCTGTTTTGTTTCGGGCGTCCAAATAGCGTCTCCCTGCAATGCTCCCGGAAGGATCCCGGCACGCACCAGCACTTGAAATCCGTTGCAAATGCCGATGATCAATTTCCCGTCCTCAATGAATGTCTGCAGGCTCTCGCCTAAACGCAATTTCAATTCATTGGCAAGAATGCGGCCGGACATAATATCATCCCCGTAAGTAAACCCACCGGGAATGGCCAGAATATGATACTCTTGCAGAGAACTCTTCCCGCTCAATAAAGAGTTCACGTGAACAAAATCAACCTGCGCGCCGAAATACTGGAACGCGAATCCCAGTTCCTGGTCACAATTGGTTCCGGCTGTTCTCAATACCAGCACTCGAACTTGTCTTGACATTCTTAACCTCTTTATAAATACGCTCCCAGGGAGCCAGAGTCTTCCAAAAAACATTCAACGGAAACGCTGTGTGCCTGGTCGCAATTGGCTCTGAAACTAAAACTTTAGGCTGTTGAGTCCGGATTACTTCTTCTGGTAAAAATCTTGCACAATTCTAACGATCTCCTGCGGCTCATCAACAACATGAAAAAGATCCATATCACCGACACCGATCTTTTTCTCAGCCAAGAGTTTATTTTCAAGCCACTTCACCAAATCACCCCAAAAATCCTTACCTGCCAGCACGATCGGGCACGCCTGCACACGCTTGGTCTGAACAAGCGTGATGCATTCAAAAAGCTCATCAAGAGTTCCAAACCCGCCGGGGAACACCACAAAAGCTTTAGCATACTTTAAAAACATGACCTTACGGATAAAAAAATAATGGAAGTTAATCAAACGCGTAATATACGGATTCGGTTTCTGCTCAAACGGAAGATCAATATTTAAACCGATTGACTCTCCTCCCGCGTCTTTGGCTCCTTTATTACCCGCCTCCATAATGCCCGGCCCGCCTCCTGTAATGACCGCAAAGCCTTCCTTAACAAAAAGACTCGCCGTTTCAACCGTCTTTTGATACATCGGATCTTCCAGACTTGTACGCGCAGAACCAAAAATCGTCACCGCATGCTCAATATCTGCAAACTGATCAAACCCGCTGACAAACTCCGCCATAATGCGAAACACGCGCCAGGGGTCTTCAAACTTGAGTTGATTCGCTATCTGCTCTAAAGATTGAACCATGTTTTTTCTCCTTCGATTAAAAAATGAACGCTACCACGCCAACGGGGACTGCCACTTCTCTTTAAAATTTTTAATATGGCCTTTCACACAGGGGGATTTCTCATCCAGTCCATAGACGACCACCTCTGTCTCTGATGTCACCTGTCCGATCTGGCCAAAAGAGACACCCTTCAAGAGCTCTTCAAACGCATTTTGATGTTCCGGTGAAACCTCAACCAAAAAACGCGAATGTGTTTCAGAAAACAGAAGCACATCATCGCGTCTGGCCTTGCCTTCAAACGGAACTTTCGATAAATGAGCTTGCAACCCCAATCCGCCGCTGAATGCCATCTCCGCCAAACTGACCGCCATTCCCCCCTCCGAACAATCATGGATCGATGCAAGGAACCCCTTTTGAACAGCGCTGTAAACCGCCTGAAAAACCGCCCGCCCCTGTTTGAAATCCACTTGCGGCACGCTTGATCCCAAATGCCCGTTGACATCATAATAGACCGAACCGCCCAGCTCATCACGCGTCAGGCCGACGATATAAATCATATTTCCGGCCCTTTTGAGATCCATAGTCACAGCCTTCGAAACATCATCCATGATCCCAATCGCCGAGATCAGGATCGTCCCGGGAATTGCGATCGACTCGCCCGCTTCTGCATATTCATTATATAAACTATCCTTGCCGGAAATAAACGGAGCGCTGTATTCCACGGCCGCCTGATAACAGCCCTGGGCGCAACGCACCAGCGATCCCAAACGGTCCGGTTTATCCGGATTACCCCAGCAAAAATTATCCAAAAGCGCGATCCGTTCAGGATTCCCGCCGACCGCTACAATCTGACGGACGGCCTCATCAATACAGCCCGCCGCCATCCAGAAAGCATCGATCATGCCGTAACGGATGTTGATCCCGTTAGAAACGGCAAACCCTTTTTGCGAATTCATTTTCGGCGCTATAACCGCGGCATCGGATGGGCCATCGCAATTGATGCCCACAAAAGGCTTCACCACGCTTCCTCCCTGAACCTCATGATCATATTGACGCACAACCCACTCTTTTGAACAGACATTATACTGTGAAAGGACTTTTTCAAGGACCGGCGTCAAATCTTTTTCGCACTCAATACGCGGCTCGTTCGTTTCAATGGAACGCCACACAGCCTGTTTGGTGACCTTGGGAACTCCGTCGTGAAGAAAGCGCATGCCGACATCACAGACTTTTTTCCCTTCATAAAAAAGCTCCAAACGCCCGGTCTTCGTAAACTCTCCGATCACGGTCGCTTCAACATTTTCCTCGGCAAAAATCTCTAAAAATCTGGCAATATTTTTCGGCGGAACAGAAAATACCATGCGTTCCTGCGACTCAGAAATCCAGATCTCCATATACGAAAGTCCCTGGTATTTCAACGGCGCCTTTTCCAGATCAATTCTCGCGCCAAGTTTGGAGCCCATTTCACCGATCGCGCTTGAAAACCCCCCCGCGCCGCAATCCGTGACCGACGTATACAACCCCTCATCGCGGGCTTTCAGCTGAACATCCAAAACCTTCTTTTCCTGAATCGGATCCCCGATCTGAACCGCGCCAGATGAGACCACTTCCGACTCAGACGTGAGCTCCCCCGATGAAAAGGTCGCCCCATGAATTCCGTCTCTGCCCGTGCGCCCTCCGACAGCCACAACCAAATCTCCGGTATAAACCTCTTTGACTTCTTTCCCCCGCGGAATAATGCCGATATTGCCGCAATACACCAACGGATTCCCAACAAAATGCCTATCAAAAATAATCGCGCCGTTCACCGTCGGAATACCCATCTTATTTCCATAATCACGGACTCCGGAAACCACGCCTTTCATGATCCGTTTAGGATGCATCGTCCCGGCAGGAAGCTGATCATACGAAAAATCCGGAGGGGCAAAACAAAACACATCCGTATTGCAGATCGGCTTAGCTCCCAGACCCGTTCCCATCGTATCTCTTAAAACTCCGCCGATCCCCGTATTGGCGCCGCCAAACGGTTCCAAAGCGGACGGATGATTATGTGTCTCCACCTTAAAACACACATCGTGTTCCTCATCAAATTCAATGATCCCCGCATTGTCATGAAACACGGAAACACACCACGACTTATCCAGGTCATACGTGGCCTTGGCGATCGTCGACTTAAAAAGATTATCGATCTCGACCACGCGCGTTTCCCCGTGTTCAGTAAACTCACAGCGGATCTTTCCGCGAAATGTTTTATGATTGCAATGCTCGCTCCACGTTTGGGCAATCGTTTCCAGTTCACAATCCGTCGGATTACGCCCCTGCTTTTGAAAATGCTCCTGAATGGTTCGCATCTCATTCGAATTCAAAAACAGCTGTCCTTTTTGACTGATCTCAATGAGTTTGGCCTCATCAGCCGCAAGGATATCAACGGTAAGAATACTGACGTCTTTTTTAAAACTCGCCTTCTGCGTTTTTTCAGAATCCGCGGTCTCGCGAACTTCATGCTGGATCAGCTTGTTCGCCAAAACTTTATCAACGATCAGCTGACGCTCTTGCGCTGTGATCAGACCATAAAGAAGATATTGTCTGGCAGTGTGAATCGCCCGGACGCCTTCGATCCCTAAATCACGCGTTCCCTTACGGGTGGATTCTTCCACGGGATCCATTACTCCGGGATTAAAAGCGATTTCTATGGCATGCTGTTTGGGATCGGAATGGTCAAAGGCCGGATACTTCCCTTCAACGATCGAATACTGCTGCGAAACTGGATCTGCTAAAAGCAACGCGGCGATTTTTTCAATATGCTCTCGGCTTAAATCGCCTTCAAAGATATAAATATGACTCACACAGACCTTTTGGACATGAGTCAGCCTCAGGTCAAGAATGCTTTTGTGCACGCTCTCACCAAGGGCATCAAACACATCAGGTTTTTCACGAACTTCAACTCGCCAGAACATATTCTCAAAAATAAAGCAGGAGAGGTCTCAAAGCTTTTTTGAAAAGGATGAATCGGCCTCGTCACTCTTTAAGCCTTATACACTCTTTGTTTTAACCGGTTACTTTCGCCAGGATCTCTTGGTAGGCTTCTTCAATATTCCCGAGATCTTGACGGAAACGATCTTTATCGAGTTTGCGATTGGTGCCGATCTCCCAAAGACGACACGTATCCGGAGAAATTTCATCCGCGAGAATAATTTCGCCTTTATATCGCCCGAACTCAAGCTTAAAATCAATCAAATTGACATTCAATGCGCTGAAAAACTTCTTGAGAAGACCGTTAATCCGCAGCGTCAGCTCTTTAATCTTAAGCATTTCCTTCTCTTTTGCCAAATCAAGAGCCAGCACATGCGATTCATTGATCATCGGATCATTGAGTTCATCCGCCTTATAACAAAATTCAAAGGTCGGCTGAAGCAATTCCTTCCCCTCTTCTAAACCGAGAAGACGGCACAAAGATCCGGCTGCCACATTTCGAACAATCACCTCCAACGGGACAATCTTGACTCTCTTGACTAGCATCTCCCGATCACTGAGCTTTTTTACGAAATGATTCGGAATGCCTTCTGCTCCAAGATATTCAAAAAGCTTTGAAGCAATCGCATTATTGACCACGCCCTTTTCGCGAATCGTGCCCTTCTTCTTGGCATTAAAGGCAGTGGCGTCATCTTTAAAATACTGAATCACAAGTTCAGGATCATCGGTGGAATAAATGATCTTGGCTTTGCCCTCGTAAATTTTTTCCCTTTTTTCCATATTCTCACACCCTTTCTTATCGCCGAAGACTCCCTTATTTTAAACCGACCCGCTTAAAAATATAATCACGATGACGTGTATAATGTTTGATATCAAAACACGCATTAATATCAGACTCCGATAAATACTTGCGCACTTTCCTGTCACGCGTTAGCACATCACGGAAATCCGCTGAATTCTCATCCCAAACCTGCATCGCGCAGCGCTGAATAATCTCATAGGCCTCTTCACGGGCCAAACCTTTGCTCATCAATTCCAGCAAAACACGCTGAGAATAAATAAGCCCTTTAGTTTTTGTTAAATTATCGACCATGCTCTTGGGATAAACGAGCAGCCCTTCAATGATCGGAGTGAATTTATGGAACATATAATCCAGAGCAATCGTGCTGTCCGGCAAGATGACCCGTTCCACCGATGAATGACTGATATCCCGTTCATGCCAAAGATTAATATTTTCAAAAGACGCCTGTGCATTAGACCTCAATAAACGCGCGAGTCCTGAAATGCGCTCGCATGTCACTGGGTTACGCTTATGAGGCATGGCGGAAGATCCAACCTGACCTTTAAAGAACGGCTCTTCAATCTCGCGAACCTCTGTCTTTTGCAAAGCGCGAATCTCGGTCGCAAATTTATCTAGGGACGAACCGATGAGCGCAATGGTTGTCATAAACTGGCAGTGGATATCGCGAGAAATAATCTGTGTCGCAATATTCACAGGCTTTAACCCCAACCGCGTGCACACATATTCCTCCACCGATGGATCAATATTGGCATATGTACCGACAGCGCCGGAAAGCTTTCCTAAACTGATCTCCTCACGGGCTCTCTCCAGACGGCCACAATTCCGGCTGATCTCATCATACCAGTTTGCCAATTTGAGTCCCAGAGTCGTAGGCTCCGCGTGCACTCCGTGTGTACGGGCAATACATGTTGTGTCTTTGTATTTTTTGCACTGTTTTTTTAAGGCGAGCATGAATTTTTTAATGTCGGCCAGAAGAATATCACAGGCCTCGACGCACTGAACAGAAAGCGTCGTGTCCAAAAGGTCCGAAGATGTCAACCCCATGTGAAAATAGCGAGCCTCCGGGCCTATATATTTGCCGACGTTATTGATAAACGCCACAATATCATGTTTGGTCTTTTCCTCTAACTCGCGGATTTCATCAATATTAAACTTCGCGCTCTTTTTGATATTTTCCAAAGATTTTTTCGGAATTTGACCCAACCTGGACATGGCCTCACAGACCAAAACTTCAATTTTAAGCATAATTGAAAACTTATGCTCATCGGTCCAAATATTGCCCATTTTGGATAGCGTATAGCGTTCAATCATACCTCAGCTCCTCTTTTACACGTGTGGTGGGATTAAATATACTTACATATATCACTTAGTGAATATCGATATTTAGAACTGTCCTAATATATCAAAAACTTTTTTTAAAAGCAATCTAAAATACGAAAAAGGCCTCCAAGTTGCGCCTAAAAATTCATAAACCATTGAAATTGCTACGCTTTTGATGCTACGGCATCAAAATCAGAGCAAATATAAATATGCCCAAAATCTCATAAACCGATTAACATCAACACGTTAAATGTCCAAGAAGATACTGACTACTGCGGCATTGTTTGCAGTTTTTGGGATAGATACTTCGCAAGCTCATTCAAGGTGTTTTTCGTGATTTCAGAAGTCAATTTCATGTTTTTCTGAATAACTGGATTTTCATAGAATCCAATCATGACAAGTATCTCTTCCTCATTATAATAAGCGGCATAAATAGGTACAATCTGCAAAACCAATTCATCTGGAGAAAGAAGCTTTTTGATCTTAATTTGATCTTTGTCCGGCAAATCCTTCACAACGCCGTCCAAAGACTTAGCCGCAGACTCATAAATTCCGCTCGCCCTAAGAAACCGCACAATTAATTCTTTTTTCCGCTGAGGAATGGACGCAAGCTCTGAAAAAACAACCTCCCCGCTGGAAGAAACAATCATCCCGCCCCCCGGATCTTTGCCGCGCTCGACATGATCGATTTCTTCCATATAAATGGCCTTCAAAGAATCTTTCGACTGGATCTTAATAGAATACGGAGTTTCCTGAATGATATCCCCACGTAAAATTTTTCCGTTTTTAAGATAAAGAACATCCTCACATAAGCCGCTTGAAACCATCACGCCCAGGAGCACAAAAAAAACAAGAACGGTTTTTTTCATACAGCCCCTCCTTTTTGTTGTATTCGTTCTGGAAAAACTTTTTAATTTTATTATTCTTATCTTCTGTTCTTACAGAGAGATCTGCTAAAACTACTTGCCTCCCCCTGGCGAAACCATTATTCTAAACAGCATGGAGGTCAAAACCTATGGATCAAATCTCTCGT
>JBBRHV010000078.1:0-9473 GCA_038222225.1 Candidatus Omnitrophota bacterium | reverse complement strand
CTTTTCCTTCATGCCACGGATCGTTTTTTTGTTTTTAGTTATCTGCCCTCTGTGTTCCGTTCTCCATTTTCCGTCATCTTTTTACTCACGCGCATCCCGCCCGATCTCCCAGGCCGCCTGAAGCTTGGCGAGCCGCTCAGCATCGTTCTTGATGCGGGATTCGAAGATTTCGAGACGGGAAATTATATTTTTAATGAGAATGTTCATAATTTTTCAAGACGTTGCGCAGAAAAACCGGTCTGTTTTACTACCCCATAAAGCATCTCAAAAAATTTATCTTTATCCTCATGAAACATCAATAATAACTCTCCATTTTGTACTTAAAACCCCTTTTCGCGCTTTCCCTAAAGAACTAATCGCTGTATTCTTAACAGATTTTATTAACGGAGATAGCTCAGCATCATTTATCCCTAACAATTCCAGCAAAACACCTATTCTTTTACGAATCGTCACATTCGGAAATTTAGCCGCATAGTTGATCAATTTTTTTACATCACACTTTTTATCTTGAATCATTTTCTTAAAAATTTCTGACGCGGCAGAAACGCCCCCTACAGATTTATTGAAATACAATAGATCGATCAGCGTTCTTTCCTTATCACTGATCATGACACTGCGTCCTTTTATATCTATTTTTTTAATTCCATACATTCTGCCTTGAGGGACTTTTAAAAACTTAAACGCAATACCGAGAATGACCTTCTTTTTATTAAAAGATGTATTTAAAACATACAATGTTTGAAATATCTGCTCAGTAAATCCATAATAATTAAACATCGTTGAATACCCGATGTAATAATTATTCTTGGGAAAATAGAAAGACGGAATCAGCAGCTCATCAACACCTCTTCCTGAAGGACCAGATTCAAGCGGAGAAAAAACATAAAGTCCCCGCTTCATTGGAGCTAATATATTTTTCTTTTTGAGGCGTGAAACAATCTTTGCGCGATCGACAGCGGACAATTTAAACATGGAATCCAGCTCTTCTGCTGAAACAAAAATTTTTGATTCATAGGTTAAGCGTGCAATGATTTTCGCCTCAATGGGCCCTAATCGCTGTATTGTATTTTTGCTCACTCTAAATACCTCCAGAAGGTATTTTCAGATATTAATTATACATATAAATACTAGCATAATATATAAAGGTGACGTACACTTTTTTCGTGGAAAACAACAGGGGAAAAAGTCTACGTCACCTTTATTTATAATTTTTCAATCAACGAACTAAAATACTCTTGCTTAAACATCTGCACCTCTTTGGGATCATCCAAAAAGCGTTCCACGTCATCTGCCGTCTTCTGAAGATCCATGGCACTGATCTTGTCTAAAAGCGCCTTTTTCAATAAAGCCATATCAAAATTAAATTCTTTGCCCTGCGTCTGAAACGCCGCATGATTAAGCTGTGTCAAATTCGGCTGTGTCTTGTTTGTCAAAAACCATAACAAGTCGTACCAGTCCCGGCCCTTCATATAAGTCCTAAACAAACAGGCATGAAGCTTACCGGCAAACAGGCTGGGAAGATCATAATGATCAACCGCAAACATCATCCCGTATTTCATCAGCGGCGTCACCGCATATTCAGCACCTTGCGGAGGGCGAGTGTCGATGTCCCATTTGATCCGCAGTTTCTGATCTTTAAGCGGCGATAAACCCAGTTCATAGAGTAGTCCGGGGAAACGCAGGTCAATGGCCTTAACCGTTTTTTCTTCACTGGTCATCAGTTCAACATCGATGCCGTACTCTTCAAAGCGTTTGGCAAAAACATGTTTCACCGTTTGAATATCAAGGCCCTTCCCCTTCGTTGAGAAATCAAGATCCTCTGAAAAACGGCGCACATCAAAGACAATACGCAAACATGTCCCGCCGACAAACGAACACCCTTCAAAAAGATGATCATCGCTCATGATTTTGAGCACAAGGATCTGCAAAAATTCGCGCGTATGATGCCATTTTTTCTGTTCATCAGCGTCAGATAATTGCAGAAGATGTGTTTTGATCAGATCAATCATACCCCTCCCCTTAGAACGCTGGCGGCTGCCTCTGCCAGACGGATCAGTTTTTGGCTTTGAAAAACTTGTGTTAATTCAGACATGCGATCGCGGTTAAGATCAATTCCGGATTGAAAACGGAAAGAGATTTTAAGTTGATCCTCGGGATCTCGGCCGAAACGCCCGGCATTTAGATACAAAAAATCCAGCACAGCTTTTTCCGGTTCTGCCACAAACACCGGAAACCCTCCAAACTGATCCTGGCGAAATCCCCGATACGCCTGGGGCTTAACATGCTGATACATAAAATCCCCGGCCATATTATGAAATCGTTTGGTCAGCTTCGCCGTAATTGATGTCACCACCCCGACCCCTTCAGGAATAATTCCATAGAGGCTCAACGCTGTCTCCATGCTGATGTAAGACGGCTCATACAGTTTATTAGCAATAAAGAGTTTTGTGACATCCTGATCTTGGTCACTTTCATTAAATAGATACAGGCCTCTTTTGAGCTTGATCAAAGACCCGTTTTTGACCCAACGGGTGATCTGATTTCGCATGATTTGCGGATTTTCCTGTGTGATGCGGATCGCGGTTGAAATATCTAAAACAGGAAATTTTTTAAATTTTTTACGAAAATCGTTATATTTCATTTTGTTCTGTTTCTTTTAATAATCAAAAATGATTATTTTCGCAAATAGTATACACGATAAAACAGATAAAATCAAGGTTTTGGCCGTCCCAACCTACGAAGTTACAACCTACGAAGTTGTTTTGGCTATTCCTTCTCCTTCTTCCAATACGTCTCATCCATTTCCGGATGGTAGTACTGCGCAAAGTCTTTGATCATCTGGATCTTGGCGGCCAGAACGGAATCTTTAACCGCCCACTGTTCTATCAAACGGCGGTGTTTTTCCTGCATCAGACAGGCAAACACCTCCGCCTGATCTTCCTGAACCGATTGCATGGCGTAATAGGTGACAAACCCCAGTTGATTGGGGGCAGAAACATTATACGGATTAAGTTCTCTTAACGGCTTGGTCTGCTTGCCGTAGGAAAATCCGGGGGTGTTGAGCTCTGCCCATTGCTCATTCAGCAAAGGATATCCTTTTTTTTGAAGCATCATATGAAAAATTTCGTGATGAATGGCATGCCGTTGCTGGGCCTTATTCCGGTTGTAACGCGAAATATCAAAGAACATAATGCGGGCCTGCTCGTTGTAAAGGCCCTGAGCCGCTTTTTGGCTGGAAAATAACGCCCTCACCAGCCCGACTCCCCTCACATCCTGATCCGCAAAAAATCCGGACGGGTATTTGTTGATCTCCTCTTCAAACAGGGACAGATAATCATTGAGCCGCCGGTATTCGCTGGAGGGAACTTCGGTAAACTTTAAATTATCGGGCAACTTGGGAAAATCCGCATATTTAAACGAGATCCCGTAACGCGCTTCCAGCCGCTGGACAGAAGCGTTGATCGAGGTCGACAAGCCTGAATTGGCCATGGCCCCCTGCTGTTTCACTGGTGAAACAACCTGCAGGGGTGGGCTCAGCTCCTTTGGTCTCTGAGCCTCAGCGCATACTGGCGCCACCCAAAGGACCATGAGAAAGAACCAACAAATTGTCTTAATAGAGAAAGTCATAATAATCAAAAATATACATAGATATATAAAAAGCGAAATACATTGTATCCGCCCCAACCTACGAAGTTGTTTTGGCACACACTTGTTGTGCACTATATGCCCGCTGCGCTAACCTACGAAGTTAGAACCTACGAGGCTGCTACGTTTTGCTCTACCCACAAGAAAAAGCGTTCGGTCCACTTCACTAAATCCTCCGCTTCTTTCGCTAAGACACTGCGCCCCTCATATTGAATCACATTCTTCTTGGCGATAACACGCTTAAGCGCATTACACCGGTCTTTGGCATCCGACAGCTTTGTCTGTAAGACAAGGTCGCATACATCGCCATGATTCTGCGAAATCGACCTTAAGCCTTTTTCAGATACACAGACCGCATCAGCCGATGAAATAACGGCCTGAACTGCCAATGTGCCCACCGCATTATAATTTTTCTGCGTAAAAGCGGATAACATGGCCTCATAATTATCCCGGGCTTTAGCCAAATAAACTTTTGCCAATGAACGGTCTTCGCTTTTGGTCCGTACAGACTTGGACGTCATGACCGCCTTTCCTTTCGTAAAACATCTTCCCCGTAAAGCACTTCATAGGAATCGCTGAGTGTCGTAACCGGCGGGAGGCCCTTCCTGTAAATATCCAAAAATCCCGTCTTTGATTTGACGTACGCGTCCAAAGTTGTCCCAAAATACTCAAAAAATCCCGGGCTGATCCGATCCAAAAAAATCTCAAGAACTTTTTGTTCATCCTTCACAGTGTTGACAACAACAGCCACATCCGCGTCACTGACAGACTGCGCGCGTCCATCCTGCCGGCTGCCATAAAACAAAATGGAAACAATCCGATCCTTGATTTTGTTCTCACGGATCATGCGCTGTAAAAAATCAGCCATATCCGCCTTAAAATCCTTCTCCTTCAAAAACGCCGGAAGCAAGATCTCCTGAACCATACGGTTTTTGCGGTTCAGCGCATACACATGACTCCGGCCGATTGGTTCCATCAAAAAAACATGCTGATCATAAAGCGCCTTGAGCGCAGCGTGCGCGGTCGGAGCGGTCGTAGCGGTCTGCCGAGCTATTTCCCGGCCGGTGGCCTGATAGCCATCCTCTCTTTGGACAAACAGGCGCAAAATCTTAATCTTGATCTCGGTGTTTAAAATGTCATTTAACGAATTATTCACACCACTTCCTTTGTAAAGTTAATTTTACATATGTAAAGTATACTTTACAATTAGCCAGCTGTCAAATGCATCACACAGGCCACATGAAAACCGTAAAAAACTAACGGTGAACAAGCCTTCCCAACCTACGAAGTTACAACCTACGAAGTTGTTTTCGGCATTTCAAGACTATCCAAACCCCAACGCCCGCACCGATCGCGTTACGGAGCATATCCTCATACGAATAAAAACGTCCGGGCACCTGCGCCTGGACGAATTCGTTTAAAACTCCGTAAGCCGTAGCCAGAAAAAAAGAAAGGATAACGGAGAACTGAGTACGGAGAACGGAATACGGAATACGGAAAACTGATAACGGAAAAGTCAAAATCTTAAAACCCAAACATTCACTTTTTGTTTCTTGTTTTCCATTCTCCATTATCCATTCTCTATCCCTGCCTGTCCGACAGGCAGACGTTCTCCGCCCTCCAAAAGTCAGAACTAACAGAGCTGCCAATCCAGCGTAAGCCGGAACGTGCAGAAAATTCATGAATTCTTCCCTCCAGACATTACTGATGCCCGCGGGATCCGGATAATCCGGCTGCAACGAGGACCACATAATGCCGGAGGCGTAGAGAATTGTGAGAAAGAAATATTTATATTTAAACATATAAAAAAAGAAATATGATGGAAATACTATTGAAATACCCTGGAAATACAATTGTATTTCAACCGCATTTCTACCTATTTTCTCCTGTTTCAAAATATTTCAATTGTATTTCAATTTTATTTCTATTTACTTTCTATCCCCTTCGCCCATTTATGCTCCGCCAAATACCACTCCACCGTGCGCCTTATGCCTTCCTCAAAATCCACCTGGGGTTCCCAGTTGAGCAATTTCTTGGCTTTGGAAATATCGGCCCAGGTCGCGTCCACATCCGCTTTATGCACCGGCAGATGCTTGATCTTGGCTTTCTTTCCGGTATATTTTTCCATCAGCGCGATCATGGTATTGATGGTGATCGGCTTTTTGCCACCGCCGAGGTTGATGATCTCAAAACCCACCTTTTTTAAGGCCTTCACCGTGCCGGCGGCAATGTCATCCACATAGGTAAAATCCCGCGATTGATTTCCGTCGCCAAACAGCTGAATAACCTCTCCTTCAGCGATCCACCTGGTAAAACGGAACGGGCTCATGTCCGGCCGTCCGGCCGGTCCATAGACGGTAAAATAGCGCAGGATGCTCATATCGATCCCGTAAAGATAATGATAGGTATAAGCCATCACTTCGGCCGCCTTTTTGCTGGCCGCATAGGGCGAGATCGGTTCATTGACGGGAAGCGTTTCTTTAAACGGCATCTTCTGGCCCGCATATAAAGAGGAAGACGAAGCCAAAATAAATTTCTTGACCTTGAACTGCCGGCAGGCTTCCAAAATATTAAGTGTGGCATGGATATTGGTGGTGCTGTAAATGTAGGGATTCTCGATACTGTAACGCGCGCCGGCCCGGGCCGCTAAATTGATCACCGCGTCAAAGGTGTATTTTTTGAAGATCCGGCGCAGGGCGGTTTCGTCTTCGATGTCTAATTTGTGAAAAACAAAAGAGGCTGTATTGCGTATTGCGTCGTGCGCATTGGGTATTACGGATTGAGCATTACGCAACAACTCCAGACGATATTGTTTGAGGCGGATGTCGTAATAATCATTCAAATTATCAACGCCGATGACCGTATGGCCTTTTCTGAGCAGCAGCTGGGTGGTCTTGGCGCCGATGAACCCTGCGCAACCGGTCAACAAATAAGTAGACATGAGAACCTCATGAAATATTTAGAAATACAAAATCAAACCCGAAATAAATGGAAATATAAAAACAAAAACGAAATACTTAGAAATACAAAATCAAACCCAAAATAAATAGAAACAAATAGAAATAAATGAAAATATAAAAATCAACTTAGAGTAATCAGCCTCACTATTTCAACTTGGTTTTTATTTCTATTTATTTCCATGTATTTCCCCATATTTCTATCGCCAGCCTTTCCGTTTCAATGTGTTTCAATCTTTTCCAATTCCCCCGCCTTTCTTCTCCCTTCTTTTTTCATCCATTTTTCTTATAGATACCGATATATATATTCCGGCACGTGATACTCGACATTGGTCAGGACCCGACCCAACACTTTGGCGTGCGACTGATACAAAAGTTCCTCCGCCCGCTGCACCAACCCTCTCTGGGTCTTGCCGGCGCGCACCACCATCAGCACCCCATCAGCGATCGCGCCGATGATCCCGGCGTCGGTCACCGCAATGATCGGCGGCGTGTCAATGATCACCATATCAAACTGCATGGCCGCGGTCTTTAAAATATCGTGCATGGCCGGAGAATCTGCCAGCTCAACCGGATGATCCGGAATCGCGCCTGACGAAAGAATGGTCAAATTTTCGATCTCGTCCACCGTATACAGCGCCTGTTCCAGCTCGACCTTGCCCTGGAGCACCTCAGACAAGCCCACCTCAGCCTTGACGCCCAAATACTCGGCCGTACGTCCCCGGCGCATATCCGCATCGATCAGAAGGACTCGCATCGTGCGTTTGGAATGCACCATGGCCACTGCCAGATTGAGGCAGGTCACGGTCTTGCCCTCCCCCTGAGTGGAACTGGTCACCACCAGCAGTTTGGGCGGGTTGCCCTTATTGAGAGAAAGAATATTGGTCCGCAAAATCTTGTATTGCTCAGAGATCGTCGCCTTGGGATCAAAGTAGGCCACCACCCGCGGATCGATCTTTGATTCCATGGTGCGCTGCGCCACGAACAAACGGCTGGTGCGCACGCGGTTGAGCTTTTCGATATGACCGACTCGCTCTTCAGCGGCCTTCTTTAATGCATCGGTGATTTTACCCATTTTATTTCCTTTGTTAAGAATGAAATTAAAAGAAATACATAGAAACACATGGAAATATATAAAATCAAAAAATGAAATAGCTAGAAATACAAAATCAAACCCGAAATAAATAGAAATGTAAAAAAATGAAATATTTAAAAATACAAAATCAAACCCGAAATAAATGGAAATATAAAAATCAACTTAGAGTAATCAGCCTCACTTTTTCAACTTGGTTTTTATTTCTATTTATTTCCACGCATTTCCTTTCATATCTTTTCGTTTTATTTCACCCGCACTTCAATGATATTTCAATGTGTTTCTATTTATTTTCCATTTTTTTCTATGTCTTTTACGCTCTGCATCTTTTCGATCTGATCGCTCAATTTTTTATTCTCCGCGACAATATTATCGACCCGCTGTTGGAGACGCACAACCGATTCTTTCTGCTCGGCGATCGACTTTGAAATTTTTTCCAGGTCGGCGGTCCGGACCACATCCTTAAAACCCGCCAGCAAATCGACCGTCGCCTGCGCGCCCTTCTCTAAAGTCTCCAAACGTTCACGGTCCTTTTTAAACCCGCGGCGGAACTCATCTTCAACGGCCGTGACATGCCCGGTCATCTGGCCGGCCTCATCCGCCCGGTCATCCACCACCGCCTGCATCTCGTTAAAATTGCTTTGAATACCTGAAACGTCCAAGGCCAGCTTGAATCCCAGCCCGAAAGATGCCACTGCCAATACCAACGCCACAATCACAAGCGCATTGGCTCGTCCGCTTCCGGAAGAATGAGCGCTACCTTTCAGGGGGGTCATCGCCGCATGGATGATGCTGTCCTCTTCTCTCTTTTTTTTCTGCGCGGCCATCTCTTCCTGGGCCTGTTTGGCCGTGTCGATCAATTTGTATTTACGAAACATTTCACTCACGTTGTTTCCTCCATAATTAAGTAGTAACTATAAAGACACTAGGACATCCCACCGGGGACAACTCCTGAGGAATTCTGCGAATTCCGCAGGGCCACGACACTGTGACACTAAACACGAAAACCAAAATATATAGAAACAACTGGAAATATAAAAACAAAAATGAAATATTTAGAAATACAAAATCAAACCCGAAATAAATAGAAATATAAAAATCAACTTAGAGTAATCAGCTTCACTTTTTCAACTTGGTTTTTATTTCTATTTATTTCCACGCCTTTCCTTTCATATCTTTTCGTTTTATTTCACCCGCCCTTCAATGTGTTTCCATTTGCTTCAATCTTTTCCAATTCCCCCGTCTTCCTTCCTTCTTCCTTCTTTTTAGTGCCTTGGTGCCGTTACTTTAACAAATTCCCAATCGTCATCGATGAGAGCACAATGATCACGGAAGCAATGATCGCGATCACATACACCCACCGTATAAATTCATTCTGAAACGAGATCTCCTCTTTGGTGGTGATGCGCGAGATCGCGCCGAGCAACGGCGTCCCGAAAAAGTTTTTGGCATCTTCCACATCAATAAAGGACTTGTCAAAAAATTCCATCAGAAACACAATGCCCGCGCCAAACAAAAGTCCGGCGAGCGCGACTCCGACGGCCAGGGCCCCTTTATTCGGCTTAAACGGCGCCAACGGCACCCGCGGCGGATCCACGATCGTGTAGCGCGTTCCTTCGGTGGAGATTTGCAGGCGCTGGGTAATTTTGGCAGTTTCCAAACGCTGCAACAGCACATTATAGATATTCTCGTTGACCTGCGCGTCACGCGCCACCACATCCCCGAGTTTATCGGCCAGCACATACTGATACAAACCCTGACTTTCCTTATCGGCAACC
>JBBRHV010000077.1:0-9574 GCA_038222225.1 Candidatus Omnitrophota bacterium | reverse complement strand
ATGGAAACATCATAATACAAAACACCTGTGCTGTCACTTCCTTTTTCTATTGCCGCCACATGGCCTGGATGTCCTTCTCTGAAAGCTTTCGCGCCGTGACCTGCGTGCTTTCTCCGCCGACCGCACGGCAATGCGCCGTCTCCAGAACCGCATGGCGCGCCTTTGAAAAATATTGAATAATCCCGGCGCTGATTTGCAGGACATCTTCCGAAATGCCGGAACCCTTCACCAGCGCCAGCGGCGCCGCGATCTCCGGCAATTCGATCACATAGTCTCCTTCAAACCCGCACGCCTCCAGCGCCAAATTTTCCTGTTCATCCCGCCCGATCATAACCGCGCACTGTTCATTGATCCGGAAATACCGGCCGAAACACAACGCGTTGGTCTCTTTGGCGTCACGGCAGATCCCGCTTAAAAAATCTTTCAAGCGATTGCCGAAGGGTTTTTCAGTCAAAAGACATCCCCCCGCCGGAGCTGAGAATCCCGTAATGCCGAACTGTTTGGCCAAATCAAACTGCGCCTTACGTGACCGGCCGGAAAGCCCCAAAAGTTTTGACCGGTCGATCAGGCCTTCCCGCTCAGGAATCGTTTCATCCAATAATCGGGCCGACAAGGGGCGCACCAATTTTCCTTCGATCTCAGTTCCCTTATCGATCAACGGCAGGCATCTTTTGACCTGAGACATCGGCCGCTGCCCCATCACCTCACCGGTAAAAACAAAATCCGCGCCGATGTCCTTCATATACTCCGCTGCCCGTTGCACCATAAACCGATGACAATCAATACAGGGATTAAACGCGCTTCCATAACCATATTGAGGGTTTTTCAACATTTCCAAGTATTCATTTCCCAAATAGCTCTCCTTGAAATGCACCCCCAGCTGAGCAGCCAAACCCTGGCACCGGGTCAGATTCCCCTGCCCCCAAGGCATCACAAAGTAGACAGCATAGACCTCGATCCTCTGATCCTGTACCAGTTTAACCGCAAGAATGCTGTCCATCCCGCCGCTGATCAATCCGACTGCTTTTACGCTCATGCGATCATTCGCTCACTTTCAAAAATTTGGCCATAAAAAACCCTTGCGTCTTTTCCCCGGGTAAAATACGAAGACAATCTTTGACCTTCTCATTAAAGGATTTCTTCTGCCAGGAAACCAGGGCTGGGCATGTTTCGATCCCCCTCAGCTGCGGAGCAATCACATCAAAAGACCCCTCGGACTTACGCAAAAACCAATCCACCACACCCTCGTTCTCTTCGGGCGCAAAGGTACAGGTCGAATACACCAAGGTTCCGCCCGCCTTCAATTGCCGGGCCGCATTCAATAAAAGTCCACGCTGTTTTTTCACCATTTCCCGGATCTTGCGCACGCTCCAATAGGCAAAAGTTTTCGGCTGGTCGGCACGAAAACGGCCCTCGCTGCTGCAGGGCGCATCCACCAAAACTCGGTCATAATACCCCTCACGCGCCTCGAACCGCCGGCCGTCCATACATTTAAATTCAACATTGCGGCATCCCTGCAGAGCACAAACCGCTCTCAACTTATAATACCGGTCCCGAATGACCTCCACCGCCGTGATCGTGCCGGAATTGTTCATGCGCGCCGCGATCTGAGAGGTCTTGCTCCCCGGCGCTGCGCATAGATCCAGGACCCGATCATCGGGATGCGGGTCCAGCGCCGCGACCGCCAACATGCTCGCCAGGCTTTGCTGATAAAGTTTTCCCTCACGGATCAGACTGTTCTCCCGCAGCTGGGTTGGATCCCAGTCGGAGATCATCAAGCCTTCCGCAACGCCCGGGCAATCTTCGAGCCGGGCGCCCAATGCCCCCAAGATCGTTTTGGCCTCGGCCAGCGAACTTTTTAAAAGATTGACCCGCAGAGAAACCGGCAGGCTCCTCTGAAAATGCGAGCACACCTGATTATACAGTTCAGCCGGAACGATCTGTTTCAATCGCTCGAAAAACTCTTGAGGAATCTGTTTGTTTTGCATGGATGAAATTTACGTTTTGCGAACAGCTTTGCGGGCTTCGAGAGAAAGATGTTTTAAAAAATTCTCCTTATGAGTAAGCCTTTTTTCGTCTGCCTCTGATGACACCTCAGCGGGAAGCGCGGTCGACTTCTCCCGGGCTGCCGGGATAAACTTGCCCCGCTTTTTGTGCCAGACAATATCATGCTGCTTTGCCATATTACACTTTTTTCTTTGTCTTACGCTCCGTACGGGCCAACGCCTTGACCATACGGTCTAAAGCCTGATTCGCGCTTTCCCCTTCCGTCAAATGATCAGCACACACCGCTGCATATCCGCGGCGGTTTTGAATTTTAAAAATACTCACTGCGTGTTTTCCGACTTTTTTCGTTTGAGTTGGCATCGCCTTCTCCTTTGGTGAGGATTGAATGCTGATCAACGCTGTTATCATATCAGCCCGCTTAAAATTTGTCCATGCGAAGAAATAAAATGATCTTTTATGGAAATCCTTCGACTCTCCGCCTCTGAAAAACGGCGGAGCTCTCAGGATTAATTCGCATCTCTCGTTTGCGCTCCCTATGCTCGCGCACATGAAATGCTCATTCAAAATAAAGGCCCCGCGTTCGCGAGGCCAAGTGATGAGTACTAACTGGACGTTAGTGATGTCATGAGCTTTGGGCTTCCTTGAGGTAGGAAAAAGGAAGGCTCATAGAACGCCCTTATTATAGAAAATCTCCTTAAAAAAGTCCATAAAAATCCCGCAGCCGCTCCAACTTCGTAGGTTATAACCTACGAAGTTGGCAAAGGCAGGTGCGTCGCGCACACACGACAGAATTGAGCGTCCTCTTGATGACCGGACGCTTGGCATTGCGGACAAACACTCGCGGCCTTTTTATTCTTCATGGCTTGAGCGGCCTCCACCGTAATGATCCCGGTTGGAACGGCGATGATCGCATACCCGATCAACATCATGAGCGAGGCCAAGGCTTTCCCTAAAACCGTCTGCGGCGCGACATCTCCGTAGCCGACCGTGGTCATGGTCACAACCGCCCAATACATGCTCTGAGGAATGCTGCTGAACCCATTGGCCTCGCCTTCGATCAGGTACATCGCGGTTCCCAAGATCAAGACCGAGGTCAGGACCACCATCAGAAAGATCATGATCTTATCGCGGCTTGAACGAAAGGCTGCCAATAAATATTCAGACTGTTTAACGAACCGGCCCAATTTGAGAACGCGGAAAATGCGCAAAAGCCTCAGCGCGCGGATGACCACCAAGGATTGAACTCCGCCCAAAAACAGCCCGATATATGTCGGCAGGATTGAAAGAAGATCCACGACTCCGAAAAAACTGCGCGCGTATCCGCGGGGATTGATCGAACAGCTCAGCCGAAGAATATATTCCAGCGTGAACAGCGCGGTAACCGTCCACTCAACAGCACGGAATGCCGCGTCATACTGAAGACGTAAACTGGAAACGCTCCCCAGAACAACCGTGATCACGCTGATGACAATCGTCCATAAAAGTACCACATCAAACGCGCGTCCCGCCGGAGTTTCGGTTCCAAAAATGATTTCACGCAATTTTTCTCTTACGCACATACTCCGCTCCCTTACCCTCTCTGCTCTATCCCGGGACTCCCTGCGGTCGCGCTTTACGCTATCCCAGCGCCACATCCAACGTCATCATGACCGCAAACCCGATCATGGCTCCCATGGTGGCCAGATCCGTATGATTGCCCTGCTGCGATTCCGGGATCACATCTTCAACCACCACAAAGATCATGGCTCCGGCGGCAAAGGCCAGAGCATACGGCAGCACCGGACGCATGATAAAAACAATGGAGGCGCCCAACACCGCGAAAATCGGTTCCACAATGGCGGAGAGCTGGCCGTACCAAAAACTTTTCCACTGCGAAATCCCCTGCCGGCGAAGAGGTGCTGAAATCGCCAACCCTTCCGGCACATTCTGAATGCCGATCCCGATGGCCAATGCCACGGCCGCTGCCGTCGTCGCCGACGGAAGCCCGGCGGCCGCGGCGCCAAAAGCCACGCCGACCGCTAATCCTTCCGGAATATTATGAATGGCAACCGCCAACGCCAACAGGATCGTGCGCTGCCAAGAGGTCTTGATCCCTTCCGCCTGATTTTCCGGAAACCACATGTGCAAATGAGGCAAAACAAAATCCAGACCGCGCAAAAAAATCCCGCCGAACAAAAAACCCAAGAGCGGCGGAAGCCAGGGGATCATGCCCATTTCGCGCGACAACTCAATGGCCGGGGCCAACAAAGACCAATAACTGGCGGCGATCATCACGCCGGCCGCAAACCCGAGCATCGTATCCAGAAGTTTGCGGTTGATTTCTTTTGTGAAAAAAACCATCGACGCTCCGAGGGCGGTCAACCCCCAGGTAAAGAGCCCGCCGATCAACGCCTGAACCACCGGATGAAACTGCTGAAAAAACTCAACCATAAAACAACTCCGTTAAGAGGTGATCGAAACAACCGTCTGCCACATTTCCCCGCACGGGTCGATTCTTTTACGGCGGCCGACCGCCATTTCAAAGGGAACGTGCGTAAAATGATTATTCCAATACCCGACAAACATATCGGTCTTTCCCGCCATGGCCGCATGAACCGCGCGCTGGCCGAAAAAGATGCAAAAGGCGGAATCCGCCGCATTGGCCGGCCGGCTGCGTATGGTATAACTCGGATCAATATATTTGATGGTCAGCGGAATTCCTTTTGAACGGAAATGCTGCCCGATTTTTTCTTTCAAAAACAAACCGATATCTTTATGGATCAGATTGCCGGAAAGATCCTGCCGGTCTTCCCCGCTCATCAGCTCCTGACCGGCGCCCTCGGCGACAACAATCACCGCATGATGCCGGCGTTCTAACCGTTTTTCCAAACGGGCAAAAAGGCCGTCTTTCCCCTCCAGCGTGAACGGCACCTCCCGGATCAGGCAGAAATTCACATCACTGTTGGCCAATGTTGCCCCCACCGTAATGAAACCGGAATCCCGTCCCATCAATCTCACCAGCCCGATGCCGTTCCAGGCCGCCTCGGCCTCTTCATGCGCGGAGGCGATCGACTTGCGGGCCTCTTCAACGGCCGTCACAAAACCGAATGTCCGTTCCGAACAGAAAATATCATTGTCAATCGTCTTAGGGATGCCGACCACTGAAATCGCCAGCTTGCGGGCAACCGCCCGTTCCGCCAAAAGATGCGCGCCCATAAACGTTCCGTCTCCGCCGATCACAAACAGCATATTCACCTTAAATTTCAAAAGCGTATCGATCATATCATCGATATCCTGCGGCCCGCGGCTGCTCCCCAGGATCGTTCCGCCTTGATGCTGAATATCGGCCACCTTCTCCGGCGTCAATTCCATGGGCTCTTTCCGGCGGTTTGAGGAAAGTCCTTCATAGCCGTATCGAAACCCCCACACTTTCTGAACGCCATATTCATACTGAAGGGTCAGGGAGATCGTGCGGATCACATCATTTAAACCCGGACAGAGTCCGCCGCAGGTCACCACACCGGCGACAACCTCCGCCGGGTTAAAAAACAGCTGCTCCCGCGGGCCAGCTTCTTCAAATCCCGGAGGGGCAACCTCAAAGGTCTGACAAAGCGCAATATCTGCCGAATTGGCAAACACATACACCCGGTTGGCCTCCTTGACAAACTGCCGGCTCTTGCCGCACAAGGGCGAGACGTGCTCCGGTTTTCCCAGCGTCTGAATGGTTAAATTTTTTAAATCCTCAAGTTTTGGAAAATTTGGATCCATGACTAGCCTCTCCCGATAACAAGCGCTTTAAACGACAGGTTTCAAAAACTCTATAATATTTATATTACTAAAGAAAAACACGCTGGCAAGGGTAATCTCGGCTTAAAACGATTGGATAAACTCCTGAACGTTCTGATAGATCTGCTTCCGGATCTGACGGATTCTGGCAAGCCGGTCTTCCTCTTCTCCCGAAAGGCCGGAAGGGTCTTCAAACCCCCAGTGCAGCCGCTTTCCGCCACCCGCAAACACCGGGCAGCGCTGTGCGCTGGCCTCATCACACACGGTGATGACATAATCAAAGGCCTTCTTGCGCGCCGCAATCTCCCCAACGCTTTGGGTTTTATTCCCAGAAATGTCGATGCCGAGCTCTCCCATCACCTTCACCACATCCGGGTTCAGGGTCCCGGGTTCGAATCCCGCGCTCTGAACCTCAAACTGGTCCTTGCCGAAATGTTTCAGAAAGGCCTCTGCCATCTGGCTTCGCGCAGAATTGTGAATGCAGACAAACAAAACTGAAGTTCGAGACATCCCCCATCCTGTCATAAAAATTTAAACTAAAAAAGGCTGCAGGGCGTTTAACAGATACCCGATCAAAATAATGTAGAGCGTGACCATGGCAAAAAAGATCAGGATCAGTTTCAACTTCATGGCCCGCCGAAGCAGCACGGCCTCCGGTAAACTGAGGGCCGCGGTCGCCATCATAAAGGCCATCGCCGTTCCCAGCGGAACGCCCTTTTGGAACAGCACCACCGCCACCGGCACGATCGACGCGCAGCTGCCGTACATCGGGACCCCGATAAGCGTTGCCAGCGGCACGGCAAACACTCCGGTAGACTCAATGACCGACTGGATCATCTCGCGCGGCACAAAGTTATGGATGACCGCCCCAATCCCCACCCCCAGAACGATCCACTTCCAGATTTTCTTCAGAATGGACACCGACTCGCTCAAGCCAAATTTCACCCGCGGCCAGAACCCCTTAAAATTCAACTCCTCCAGAGTGCCGCCGTTCTGACCATTGATCATGTCCTGTTCCAGCAGATGCTCCACCTTGATCCGGTCGATCACAAACCCGACCACCGCGCCGACACCGATCCCGGACAAGACATACACCGCCGTGATCTTCCAGCCGAAATATCCCAGCATCAAGACCACCAGATATTCATTGATGATCGGCGAGGTCGCCAAAAAAGAGAAGGTCACGCCCAAAGGCACCCCGCCTTTAATAAATCCCAGAAAGATCGGGATCGAAGAACAGGAACAAAACGGCGTCACGGCCCCAAAGCTGGCGGCAGCCAGGTTCGCCAAAAACCCTTTTCCCGCCAGCCAGCTTTTGACCTTATCCTGCGGCAAAAATGAACGCAAAAACCCAATCAACGAGATCATCACAAACAGCAGAATAATGATCTTGATCGTATCATAGACAAAAAAATGCACCATCCCGGCCGCATGGCTCCCTTCGGCCAATCTCAAAAAACCATAGGTGAAGAGATCCGCGAACTTCAGCAGCATGAATCGTTCTCGGACTTTTTGTCATCCGGCTGCGAGGAACAACAGCAAGACGGCTGTTTCGCTTTTTCCTGCATCTTCTTATCCAATTTCTCAAACAATTTCGCTAAAAACCCTTTCGGTTTCTGGCCTTCCGGTGAACAGCATTGATCTCCCATCTTCAACTCCTTTTTTTTTGTGAAACGACATTAAGACACTGAGACACTAAGGCACTAAACTACTCAACCACTCAACCAACGTCACCCTTTAATCTTCATGGATGTTTCGGTAAATTCAATGATCTGACGCATCATGCGCACGGTTTCAACCGGAAATTTCCCGATGGCCGTTTCCCCCGAGAGCATGACTGCTTCCGCCCCATCGATAATGGCGTTGGCCACATCACTGACCTCCGCTCTGGTTGGTCGCGGATTTTCAGTCATACTTTCAAGCATCTGTGTCGCCACAATATCAAACCGCCCGTAACGGTTGGTGCGGTGCAGAATCCTCTTCTGAATCACCGGAACCTCATAGATCGGCAAGGACACCCCCAGATCCCCGCGGGCAATGATCACCCCGTCGCACACCTCAATGATGCGGTCAATATTGACCAGCGCTTCTTTGTTCTCGATCTTGGCAATCACCTTGCATTTTGCCCCGCGGGCCTCGATCACCTTAACGACGTGCTCAACGTCCCGACGGTTGCGGACAAACGACTGCGCCACAAAATCCAGCTCATGGTCCAACCCGAACTCCAGGTCCCGTCGGTCCTTTTCCGTGAAAATATTTGAACCCAGTTTCAGCCCCGGGATATTGACGTTCTTTTTCGAAGAAATTGTTCCTCCCTGCACGACCCTGACCTTGACCTTGCTCTTGGTGTTCTGGACGACTTCCAGATCAATGGTGCCATCGGCGACATAAACATGCATACCTTTTTTCAGTGCCGAAAGATCGAAATCCGCGTCCAAAGGAACAACGGCTGACGACTCTTTCATCCGTGAGGACAGCCAAAAGGCCTCGCCCTTATTGACCTGGCGCGGTTGGGCAAGCTCCCCCAAACGGATACGGTAACCCTCTAAATCCTGCATGATCATAATCGGCTTCTTCAGCGTCTTATTCACCTTACGAATGGCCTCAATGATCTTGCCATGATTCTCATGCGTCCCGTGCGAGAAATTCAGGCGCACCATATCCATGCCTTCCTGCGCCAGCTTGCGGATCATTGCGGCCTGTTCGCTGGCCGGACCGATCGTGCAGATAATTTTAGTTCGTCGATGCATGAACCCTCCTTAAAACCTTTTTCAAAACTCAAACCTCCATCCGTCCCCTGAAATCTCTTCCTTTGACGCTTTAAGCGCTTTCAATATAACGGAAAATCAAGCGTTCGTCTAATAGTTTCCCATTCCAAATGCCTGACCGGCATCGGAAAAGAAGGATGCAGCATCGCAATATCGGCAATGCTGCATCCTTCTTCAAATGGCCAAAGCCATACAAAATTTCAGTTTGTGTGCGCTGCTCTTATTTCTCTTGGAACACGTGCACATCGCGCTGAGGAAACGGGATCGTGATCCCGGCTGCTTCAAGCGCGAGCTTGCCCTGTTCCACAACATCAAAATGAACCGTCCAGTAGTCTTCCGGTTTGCACCAGGGGCGGCACACCAGATTGACGCTGCTGTCCCCCAGTTCGCTGACCGCGACGGTCGGCACCGGATCCTTTAAGACCTTCGGATGTTTTTCCACAACCGATTGAAGCGCGTTCTTGGCCGCCTTCATGTCGTCTCCATAGGAGATCCCGAACACCAGATCAACCCTGCGTTTTTCAACCGCGCTCAAATTGATAATGTTAGTATTTGTAATACTGGCATTCGGAACGATCACGCAGCGATTGTCCAGCGTGTGAATGATCGTATTAAAAATCTTGACCTGATCCACTGTCCCAAGAATCCCGGCAATTTCAACCAGATCCCCCACACAAAACGGCTTGAGCATGATCAGGATCACACCTGCCGCGAAATTCGCCAGCGAACCCTGCAAAGCCAAACCAACCGCCAAACCGGCGGCACCGATGATCGCGACCAATGACGTAGTCTCAACCCCCAGCTTGTTCACCGCCGCGATGATCACAAAAATCATGATGCCGAAATAGACCAAATCTTTGACAAACGTCGCCAGCGTTTTATCCAATTTGGACTTATGAATCAGGGCCTCCACCAGTCCGGCGATCATTTTCGCGACCCACCGTCCGACGAAAAAGATCACAACGGCCGCTAAAATGTTGAATCCATACTGCAGAAGATACGCCACGATGTTCTTTAAATTTTCCTCCATCTCC
>JBBRHV010000076.1:0-9621 GCA_038222225.1 Candidatus Omnitrophota bacterium | reverse complement strand
GATCTTTCGATGCCCCGCATGGACGGGATGGAGGCGATCGAAAAGGTCCATAAGGGGCATCCGGTGGTTAAGGTTTTGGTGCTGACGATGCAGAAAGATACGGAGCATTTTCAGGAAGCGATGGAGAAAGGCGCCTGCGGGTATGTTCTTAAGGATGATGCTTTTGATCAGTTCATTCTGGCTATTGAAACGGTCATGAACGGAGAACAGTTTTTTTCTCCATCGATCATGAAGCTGCGCAGTGAAGAACTCAACGCATTTCAAACACAAAGAAAGGGAAAATCACCGGCAATCGCCGTTTTGACGCATCGGGAACAGCAGATTTTAAAATTAATCGCCAGCGGCCTGGCGAATAAGAATATTGCCCATCAACTTAACATCAGCATCCGCACGGTTGAGGTCCATCGATCGAATTTAGCCAAGAAGCTTGGGATCAAGTCGATGGCATCCTTAGTGCGGTATGCTGTAGAAAAGGCTTTTATATGACAAACATCGAACCTCGCGCAGAAAGTTTTTATATCAAAAAACTTCTTACGGGAATTAAGATCGCTGAAGTCATGACGACGCCGGCATTCAGTATTCGTGGGGACGCGCATTTCAGTGATGTGGTGCGGCTTTTTAATGAACACCGCATCCGTCATCTGCCGGTTGTCAATGAACAGAAGAAGGTGATCGGGATTATTTCACAACGGGACCTTTTTAAGATCCACTCGCCGCGCCGGCTGGAGGACGGGTCATGGTATTATGACCCGCAGGAATTGGATGAGATCCATCTTTCCGCGGTTATGACCCACGCGCCGTTTGTTTTGTCCGAAAACCATAGTGTTGCCGAGGCCTTGATTCCGATGGTGAAATCTAAGTACGGGTGTATTCCGGTTTCAGATTCTTCGGGAAAATTGGTGGGCATTATTACACAATATGATATTTTGAAGATGGCGGTTACGATTTTAAACCGTGTATAAGATTTCTAGAGGAGGACGATATGAGAAGAATGCTGAGTATTGTTTTGCTGTTTTGGTGCGTGGTATTTTGCGCAGCCGCATCTTGGGCGGAAGAAGATGATTTCGCGTATTGGTCTCAGTATACGGTCGCGTTGCATGACGGCGAGCAGATTGATCTCAATCTTTTTTTTGATTTCCGGTTTGATCATAATGCCGGAAACAATGATCTGAATCTTGCCAGCCTGCAGGCCAAGTATGATTTTATTGAGAACATCAGTTTCGGCACAAATTACACCTACATCCTAGACAAGAAATACAGCTCATCATCCGGAAATTCAGAGTATTTTTATCAGCATCGGCTGGAGCTTGAGGCCAACCCCTATTACAAGATCGGGGACTGGCTGAAATTTGACAACCGCAACCGGGTGGAGTTCCGTTGGATCGAAGATAACGGATCCTATAATACGCGTTCACGGCATCGCCTGCGTTTCACGCTTCCTTTGGTGAAAGATCTTTTGCCCAAACAGGACGGAATTTATATGGACAGCGAGTTTTTTTATAATTATGCTGAGCACACGTATGATGAAAACCGTTCGGTTCCGTTAGGTGTCAAATTCAAATTGAGCGATCAGCTGGGGCTGAGCCTGTTTTATATGGTTCGTTCGCAAAAAAGCAGTTCATCCGGAGAATGGACCACATCGCAGATATTAGGTTCCAATGTTTCGATTAAATTTTAAACGGAATTTTTCACTATTTTGGTTTCCAGTTCCGGATAAGACATTATAATAAGATTAATTTTAGTTAAAGGAGAACCGCATGGGCGATGAAGATCAAGCCCCTTTAGTGAATACCCCGCAAACGCCGGAACCTGCGGCTGCTGAGTCTGACGGTTCAGCGCCGGCGGAAGTATCGCCTTCTTTGGAGGCTGATCCCCGGAAGATTTTAAACGCGTTGGATCAACAGGCAAAGGCAGCTCTGGGCCAGGAAAATGTTTCAGATCGTATTGTGCTTTCGTCAGAGAGCGATTTGCCGGGGCAGGGATCTCAAGCAGGGCGGAGGGGGGATCAAATTCCGGCGGAGCAGATGATTTCTGTGGCCATGCGTCAACTGGATGAGATCTTAAATGAGATCCGGTCTGAAAAGAAAGAACCGGAAATCCAAGAACCGGCTGAGCCGCAGACTGAAGATTTACCGGATATTCCGCATCCTCCCGGTCAGCCATAGGCCGGCTGTTCAGAGCCGGTCTTTTCATGACACCAGAATCAATCAGCAGCGTCGTTTGCAGCAGTCTTTGTCGATATCGAGTAAAGATGGTCCTAGAGGTGCGTTTATGTTTCTTGGCGGATGGTTGTTTTTAGGATTTTATTTTTGACCTTAGGTGAAAAGTGTTATACTGAATATGCAAAATTCGACCAAAGGAGTAGGCATGCCCAAAAAGATACTCATTGTGGATGATGAAAGGGATATTGTGGAGGTCGTCCGGATGCGTTTGGAAACACACGGTTATGAAGTTTTTGCGGCCTATAACGGCCGGCAGGGGCTGGAACGCGTTAAGGAGATCATGCCGGATTTGATTATTTTGAATATTATGATGCCGGATATCAATGGGTCGACGCTTTGCGGGATTCTGAAATTTGATGAGAAATATAAACATATTCCGATCATGATGTTGAGCGTCAAAGCGCGTGACATTGACCGGGAGATCGGTGGAAAAGTCAAAGCCGATGCCTATTTGACCAAGCCGTTTGAAGCGCAGCAACTTATTGAAACTGTGGATAATTTGATAGGCGAATAATACTTGCCAGACGCTTGAAATTCCCATGAATAAAAACATTCATATTGATCAACAGATAAATTTTTTGTTGAAGAGCCGTATTCTCATTATTGATGGGGCGATGGGGACGGTGATTCAGCGCTATGACTTAAGGGAAGCGGATTACCGTGCGAAACGGTTCAAGGACCATCCCCGTGATGTCAAAGGCAACAATGATCTTCTCTGTCTCACCCGTCCGGATATCATTGGACAGATCCATCGAGAATATTTAGAAGCAGGCGCCGATATTATTGAAACTAATTCCTTCAGCGCCAACGCCATCAGCATGGCGGACTACGGGATGGAGAGTTCTGTCCGCGAGCTGAACATGGCGGCTGCAAAGATTGCCCATCAAGCGGCTGATGAATTCACCGCGCGTGATCCCCGCAAGCCGCGGTTTGTCGCCGGTTCGATCGGCCCGACCAACCGGACCGCATCGTTGTCGCCGGATGTCAATGACCCCGGCTACCGTGCGGTGACGTTTGATGGCTTGGTCCGCGCTTACTCGGAACAGGCCAAAGGGTTATTGGACGGCGGGGTAGATCTTTTTTTAATCGAAACAATTTTTGATACGCTGAATGCCAAGGCCGCGGTTTTCGCGCTGGAACAGGTGTTTGAAGAGGCCCAAAGACGGCTGCCGGTGATGATCTCCGGAACGATTACCGACTCTAGCGGGCGCAATCTGTCCGGGCAAACGCTGGAGGCGCTGTGGATCTCATTGAGGCACGCGCGTCCTTTGAGCATGGGTTTGAATTGCGCCTTGGGCGCTAAAGAAATGCGCTCGTATTTGGAAGAACTGGCGAGCATGGCCGACTGTTATGTGAGCTGTTATCCCAACGCGGGACTTCCGAATGAATTCGGCGGGTACAATCAGACCCCCGCTGAGATGGCGGTTTTAATCAAAGAATTCGCGCAAAGCGGTTTAGTCAATATCGTGGGCGGCTGTTGCGGAACAACGCCGGATCATATTCGGGCGATCGCGCAGGCGGTTGACCGGATCGCTCCCCGTCCGCTGACAGAAAAGGCCAGACGGTCCGCCTTCAGCGGTATGGAAGCGTTTGTGGTGACGCCGGAAATCAATTTTATGAATGTCGGTGAACGCACCAATGTCACCGGATCAAAAAAATTCGCGCGTTTGATCCGGGAGGAGAATTTTGAAGAAGCCCTTTCGGTGGCTCGTCAGCAGGTTGAAAGCGGCGCGCAGATCATAGATATTAATATGGATGAGGGGATGCTGGATTCCGAAAAGTGCATGGTACGATTTCTGAATCTGTTGGCGGCAGAACCGGATATCGCGCGTGTGCCCATTATGGTTGATTCTTCGCGCTGGCCGGTGATCGAGGCCGGTTTAAAATGCATTCAGGGCAAGGCCATCGTCAATTCGATTTCGTTAAAGGAAGGGGAGTCGTCCTTCAAGGAACAGGCTAAACAGGTCCGGCGCTACGGCGCGGCCGTGGTGGTGATGGCCTTTGATGAGAACGGGCAGGCCGATACCGTTGAGCGCAGGGTCAGCGTTTGCCGGCGGGCGTACAAAATTTTAACGGAAGAAATCCAATTTGATCCGCAGGACATCATTTTTGACCCGAATATTTTCGCGGTCGCGACCGGGATCCCTGAACATCATAATTATGCCCGTGATTTTATTGAAGCCACCCGGCAGATCAAAAAGGCATGCCCGGGATGTTTGATCTCCGGTGGGGTGAGCAATGTGTCCTTTTCGTTCCGGGGAAATGATGCTGTGCGCGAGGCCATGCATTCGGTGTTCCTTTATCATGCGGTCGCGGCGGGCATGGACATGGGGATTGTCAACGCCGGGATGATCAGCGTTTATGATGAGATCCCTAAAGATCTGCTGGAGCGCATCGAAGATGTGATCTTTAACCGGCGGGAAGATGCGACGGAGCGTTTGATCGATTTTGCGCAAAGCGTTCAGCAGAAAGAGGCGAGTGCGGCCGAGGTTCTGGAATGGCGTTCATGGCCGGTGGAAGAGCGGTTGCGGCATGCCATGGTCAAAGGGATCACGGATTTTATTGAGGATGATACGGAGGAGGCCAGACAAAAGATCAAGGATCCACTCCTGGTGATCGAAGGCCCTTTGATGGACGGGATGAGCGCGGTCGGTGAGCTGTTCGGATCGGGCAAGATGTTTTTGCCGCAGGTGGTCAAAAGCGCCCGTGTGATGAAAAAGGCGGTTGCGGTTTTAACGCCGTATTTGGAGGCGCAAAAAGGGCGTGCAGTCAAAACCATCGGGACAGTTGTGATGGCTACCGTCAAAGGCGATGTGCATGATATCGGCAAAAATATCGTGGGCGTTATTCTGGCGTGTAATAATTTTAAGATCATTGATACGGGGGTGATGACCCCCTGTGAAAAGATCCTGCAGACGGCCCGTGAACATAACGCCGATCTGATCGGGTTGAGCGGTTTGATCACGCCCTCTCTGGATGAAATGGCGCATGTGGCTAAAGAGATGCAGCGTCAGGGTTTTTCTATTCCGCTGATGATCGGAGGAGCCACAACATCCGCCAATCATACGGCTTTGAAAATAGCGCCGCAATATTCCAATGGACCGGTGGTTCATAGCCGGGATGCCTCGGATTGTGTTTCGGTCTGCCGAAAATTGATCGGCGCTTCCACCAAAGAGGCGTTCACGGAGGATCTTCGCAAAGAGCAGGAGATCTTGAGGCAGAAAATTTTAAGCCATTCCCGGCAGACGACGCACGTCTCACTCAATGAGGCACGGGCGCAGCGTTTTAAGGCGGACTGGCAAAATGCGCCGATTATCCGGCCGTCGTTTTTAGGGGTGCGCGCCTTTGATCAGTACGATCTGTCTGTTCTCCGTGCACAGATTGATTGGACGCCATTTTTCTGGATCTGGGACCTTAAAGGATCTTATCCGAACATTTTTAAGGACAAAATCAAGGGCGAAGTGGCGCGCCGGATCTTTGATGACGCTCAGGATATTTTGAATGAAATTGTTTCTCAGAAACTGCTGACCGCCAAGGCCTCCGTGGGATTTTTTCCTGCCAACAGCCGGGGAGACGATGTCATTGTTTTCACCGACGAACAGAGGACCAAAGAACTGGCGACGTTTTATACCACGCGTCAGCAGGCCACCAAGGCCAAGGAAGATGAGGGAAATCCCTTTTACGCGCTGTCTGATTTTTTGGCCCCGGAAGATTCCGGCATCGGTGATTATATCGGACTTTTTGCGGTCACCACCGGACACGGAATTGAAGAATTGACCAAACGTTTTGCGGCGGAGCATGATGATTATAAATCCATTATGGCCAAGGCGCTGGCTGACCGTTTGGCCGAGGCGTTCGCAGAACATCTGCACGCGCGCGTACGACGGGAACTTTGGGGAAATGTTCCGGATGAAATATTGAGCACTGAAGATTTGATCAAATGCGAATACAAGGGGATCCGGCCTGCCCCGGGTTATCCGGCCTGCCCGGACCACACGCAGAAAAGCACGCTTTTTAAACTTTTGGACGCGACAAGCCGCGCCGGCATCAAGCTGACCGAGAGTCTTGCCATGTATCCGGCGTCATCCGTCTGCGGTTATTATTTTGCTCATCCGGACTCAAAATATTTTTTGACCGGAAAAATAGGAAAAGACCAGGTCGAAGATATTGCTCGCCGCAAAGGCGTTTTGGTCGCGGATGTCGAAAAATGTCTGCGGCAGAATTTGGCCTATGAGCCAGCATAAAGGCCTTTTATGCTGGCCAATGTGTGCCGTATGGGCATTGACTTATTCAATTTTTCACCTTGCTTCTCTTGTCTTCTCTCGTTAAAATAAGGTCACTATGAATACTAATATTACCAAAAAAGTATTGGTGATTGATGACAACCCCACTGATTTGAGGCTGATCGCATCCTTGTTGGAGGCCAAAGGCTACAGTGTCACGGCTGCGGATGATGCCGCGGTCGGTCTGGAACTTGCCATGACCATGAGACCGGATGTGCTGGTTTTGGATGTGATGATGCCGATCATTAACGGATACAATATTTGCCGGCTCTTAAAGAACCATCCTGAATGTGAAAAGATCCCGATCCTGCTGGTGACATCCCGTTCAAGCGAAGAAGACCGGAAAATCGGAGAAGAGGCGGGGGCAGATAGTTATATGGCGAAACCGTTTGATGTGGATGCGCTTTTAGAAACTGTCGCTCGGTTGTTAAATAAAACATGAGAAATGAACATGCTAAAGTTTTTTGAACGTATTGGCGCGACAGTTCTGGATTGGCTGACTGTCTTGGGGGAATTTTTGATCTTGGCCGGTCAGACGTTTTATTGGATTCTTTTTGGTGTTTTTCACGATAAGCCGGTTAAACGGGCTCCTCTTTTTGAACAGATGGTTTTTATGGGGACGAAGTCGGTGGTGATCGTTTTTTTTGTGACTTTTTTTACCGGCATTGTCCTGGCGATGCAATCGGCGTATCAGTTGGAACGCATGGGTGGAACAATTTATGTGGCCAGTCTGGTTTCCATCGCGATTTGCCGTGAGCTCGGACCGGTCTTGACCGCGTTGGTCCTGGCGGGGCGCATCGGAGCGTCGATTACCGCTGAAGTCGGTTCGATGAAGGTCAATGAGCAGATCGAGGCCCTGGAGACCATGGGGATCAACCCGGTCCGGTTTTTGATCGCGCCGAAAGTTCTGGCGCTTTTTTTGATGCTGCCGTGTTTAACGGTGATCGGGGACCTGGCCGGCATGTTTGGCGGTTATGTGGTGGGCGTGTTCGATCTGAAGATCAACAGCTATTTATATATTCAAACCGCGTTTAAATTTTTGGAGTCAAAGGATATCTATACCGGACTTTTTAAGGCCTTGGTTTTCGCACTGATCATTTCGCTGGTGGGGGCGCATCAGGGGCTTTCGACAAAGGGCGGCGCAGTCGGAGTCGGCCGGTCAACCACGGTTTCGGTTGTGAGCAGTTTTATTTTGATCATTATTTTTGATTGTTTGATCACCGGGATCTTTTACTATTGGAACATGTAATGGATGAACGTCCGATCTCAATTTCGATTCAGCATTTATTCAAATCTTTTGATGGCCGCAAAGTGCTGGAGGATGTCTCGCTGGACATCTACCGGGGAGAGATTTTTGTGATCATGGGAGGTTCCGGCTGCGGGAAAAGCACGATCCTGCGGCACATGACCGGCGCGATCAAGCCGGATTCCGGAACGGTTTTGTTTAATGGTCAGGATCTGACCACGATACTGCCGGGTGAGATGGAAAAAATTAAGCGCCGTTTCGGGATGAGTTTTCAATCGGCAGCGTTATTGGATTATTTGAGCGTGGAAGACAATGTCAGTCTTCCGTTGCGGGAACACACCAAACTGGATAAAAAGATCATTGATATTATCGTGAAGATGAAGCTGGGGCTGGTGGGGCTGCAGGGGTTTGAAGGCATGATGCCAAGCTCGCTATCCGGAGGGATGCGTAAGCGGGCCGGTCTGGCGCGCGCGATCGCCATGGATCCGGAAGTTGTTTTTTATGATGAACCGTCCGCCGGGCTGGATCCGATCGCCTGCGCGGTTGTGGATCAGCTGATCACGGATTTGAGTAAAAAGTTGCAGTTGACATCCGTCGTTGTGACCCATAATATGGATAGCGTGTTTAGGATCGCGGACCGGATCGCGATGCTTTATAATGGAAAAGTTTTGCAGGTGGGAACGCCTGAGGATATCCGTCATTCCAGGAACCCGGTTGTTCAGCAATTTATTAAGGGTGAGCTAGAGGGCCCCATTGATATACGCGCGCAGGAAGCGGTCGTATAGAAAAGCGATTGGATTATGTGAATCGGAGGAATTTTATGAACATTAATAATGAAACTCGCGTCGGTATATTTGTGGTTTTGACAGTGGCGATTCTAACGGTCTTGTCCTGGAAGGCAAGCAACCTTGATATTTCGCGGCCCGGAAGTTATGAGGTTAAAGTGCATTTCCGCAATGTTGACGGTGTCGCGTTGAATGCGCCGGTCACGTTAAACGGGCTGGAGGTCGGCCGGGTCAGTGGGATCGAACTTTTGTACGGCCCGGAAACAACGGTGGAGCTTGTTTTGCGTTTGAAGGATACGGCCAAGATTCACCAGGGAGCCAAGGCGTTTATCAAAAACTTAGGCCTTTTGGGAGAGAAGTATGTGGGGTTAACCTCCGGAGATGATGCACAGCCGTTTCTCAACGCGGGGGATTTGATTCAGGGTGAGGAACCGGCAAGTTTCGAGCGGCTGTTAAGCCAGGGCGACAAGATCGCCAGGAATTTAGAGTCCATTTCGACCGAGGTCAATGAACGGCTGAAGGTGAATTCGCAAGTGATCGATGAGATCCTGGCGAACATGAACGACTCGCTGCGTAACGTCAAATCCATCAGCGAGGATGTGAACGAACGGTTGAGCGTGAATGATGAGAAGATCGATGATATGGTCAGCAATCTTCATAAGGCCAGCAAGAGTTTGGAAGAGATGAGCTATGATTTGAAGCTGAATCCGTGGAAGCTTTTGTATCGGGATCCGAAAAAGAAGTAGGAGGCGGGTATGGCTTATACGTGTCCGTTGTGTCATAAGGCCTGTGACCAGGGCCTCAAAGAATATGTGGATCATGTGGAAGCGGAGATCGTGGAGATCATCAAAAAAGATCATCCGGAATGGATCGAAGGAAATAATCTGTGCCCAAAGTGTTATGAATATTTTAAGGCTCAGTTGCGGGGAGAGAGTTTTAAATAATATGGGTCTACACCGTTTCTAGTGGGTAAATAAGACCCATTTGTTTGAGTTAAGTTTATTGTTTAAAAGCATTTACAAAAACATTTGTTCTTTGAAAACTTGACACGTTTACCTGAAGCGATAAAATCAGGTTATGAAAAC
>JBBRHV010000075.1:0-9623 GCA_038222225.1 Candidatus Omnitrophota bacterium | reverse complement strand
CCTGGGTTGATGTGGTGGCGATGGATATCAAATTGCCGACATCGACCGGACAGGAATCTTTTTGGAATGAGCATAAAGAGTTTCTTCATGAGGCTGCGAAAAAAGAAGTTTTTATTAAGATTGTTGTAACCGCGGATACCGCAAAAGATGAATTCGAGCGCGCGGTCGGGCTGATCGCCGAGGAGTCTTCGGACATCACGTTGTGCCTGCAGCCGGAGCATCAGGGGTTGTTAGACGGCGCTTTGCTGACCTGCCTTGAATTTCAGAGGCTGGCGTGTTTGCGGCTGAACGATGTCCGGATCATTCCGCAAGTGCATAAACTGATTGCTGTTCCTTAAACAGGAAGGTTTGATGATGACAGAACAAAAGAGTTCTTATGAAGGGCTGCAAACCGACATCCGCGATCTTCAAACGCCGGATATTGAGGTTTGGGAGAATCAGTATTCCGACCGGGAGTATGAGGTGGAGATGGAAATCCCGGAGTTTACCTGTATTTGTCCTAAGACGGGGCTGCCGGATTTTGCTGTGATCTATGTCAAATATGCGCCGGACAAGCACTGTTTAGAGCTGAAGTCCTTAAAGATGTATACGGTTTTTTACCGAAATATCGGGGTCTTTCATGAGCATCTTGCTAATAAGCTGCTGGAAGATTTCGTCCAGGCCAGTCATCCGCGCTGGATGAATATTCAGGTGGTGATGAATCCCAGAGGGGGCATCACGACATCGGTCAGCGCAGAGTATAAGCGGGATGTTTAAGGCAATCGTTCAAGCGGAAAGGATATCATGATGGAGCGCATGGATGGTCGTCGGCAGGATCAGCTCAGGACAATTGGGGTGAAGACGAATTTTACCAAGCATGCCCATGGGTCATGTTTGATCTCATTCGGTGAGACGCAGGTCATTTGTACCGCCATGGCGGAAGATGGGGTTCCGTCGTTTTTAAAGGGAAAAGGTTCCGGGTGGGTGACTGCCGAGTACGGCATGATTCCCGGCTCATGCCCCGGCCGGATCAAGAGGAATCAGACGTCCGGACGCATGCAAGAAATTCAGCGTTTGATCGGCAGATCATTGCGTTCCGTGGTTGATTTATCAGCCATGGGGGAGCAGACCGTTAAAATTGATTGCGATGTGATCCAGGCAGACGGTGGAACGCGCACAGCTTCCATTACCGGAGGATTTATCGCGCTGGCCTTGGCGCTAAAGAAGCTGCGTAAGGAAAAGCGCCTGTCATCCATTCCTTTAAAAGATTATATTGCGGCGGTCAGCGTGGGAATGCACGCGGAGGAAATGATCCTGGATTTGAACTATCAGGAAGATTCGTCCGCGGACGTCGATATGAACGTGGTCATGGTCGGAGCCGGCGGGCTTGTCGAAGTGCAGGGAACGGCGGAAGGCAAACCGTTCAGTAAGCTTCAGATGGAAAAGATGATCGCCCTTGCGCAAAGGGGAATTCAAGAATTGATTGCTGTTCAAAAGAAATATATCAAAGAGATTTGAAAGCGTATGCCGACTTTAATTGTTGCGACAAAAAACCAGGGCAAGCTGCGGGAGATCAAAGAACTTCTTAAAGAGCTGCCGCTTGAGATTGTTTCATTGGCGGATTATCCGGATCTACCCGAGATCGTTGAGGACGGAAAGACGTTTCGCGCGAATGCTTTAAAGAAAGCCGTTACCATTTCTCGTCATACGCGCACGCTGGTTCTTGGAGAGGATTCCGGCTTGGAGGTCGAGGCGCTTGGGTTTAAGCCCGGCATTTATTCAGCCCGTTTTGCCGGGGAACATGCCGACGATCAAAAAAACAATCGAAAGCTGCTGGAGGTGTTAAAGAAGATTCCGTTTAAGAAGAGAGGCGCTCGCTACCGTTGCGTGGCGGCTTTAACCGATGGTGAGAATGTGATCGGGACGGTTTTCGGCTGCTGTGAAGGACACATTGCTTTAAAACCCCGAGGGCATAATGGATTCGGATATGACCCGTTGTTTGTGGTTCCGGAATTTCATAAAACTTTTGGTGAGCTTCCTCCTGAGGTCAAGGAGCGGTTAAGTCACCGTGGTCAGGCTATGAAAAAAATGAAGAAGCTTTTGGAGAGTTATTTGCAGGTTCTTAACCAGGAATGTTTTTAGAAGGGGCCTTATGTTTTCTCAACGAACTAAATTTTCTTTTCTGGTGGAATGGTTTGTGGTTGTTTCCATTGTGGGGATGGTGACGGCGATCGGGCTGAAGTTTTTTAGAAATGCCATTCAACGGGCCTGTTCTGTGGAGGCGATCACCAACATTTCGAATATCAGCAGCGCGCTGGAACGGTGTTATCTGATGAGAGGCGCCTATGCGGCCTGTCAGGGCGGTTATTTTTTAAAGGGCGAATGGCCGCTGGACATTGAGTACCCGGGAGACCGTCCTCAATCCAAATTTAATTATGCCATCTGGGCAGATCACACAGACTGGGTCATCGTTGCCCGGCCTTCCGATCAAGTTAAGGACGTAAAGGATTTTTTATTTATGTCGACTTACTCGAATCACAACCTGATCACTTGCGGATTTGGAATTTCAAATGAGAAGTGTAATGAGATCCGTTATATTGTTCCGTAGGTTTTTAAGGAAACATGTCTCCGACCATATTCTGGATCTCTTCAAAAATAACCCCCGCGCCTTCGACAGCAGACTCAGCCCCTTTTTGGAGAAGCACCTCCGGGTGAGTGAGCACCTTATGCTTGGGATTGTCGATTGTTCCGTAGAGCTTGATGGATAAGAATCCGCGGGTTTGGGCCATGGCGGCAGAGAATCCTTTATTCAGGTCGTTGGAGATGAGGATCTCGGTCATCTTAAAATCCGGATAAATATCCAGATCAATATTTTTGCTAAAGTCGATCCAGCCTTTCCCTTCAAGATTCAAGGGCTTGCTGTAGAGGAACAAGCTGTTGGTCATCACACGGTTGTCTTTGATCTGAAATTTTGAATTTCCCCCGGTAAAATCAATGTTCCGGTAGTCTTGGATCAGGATGCGCTCCCAGACGCCTTTTAAAAGATTGGCCGTCCAGATATGCCCGTTGGACACCGAGATTTCTCCGTTTCCGGTCAGGTTTTTGATGGTCTTAAGAGGGCCATAGGCGGTCAGGTTGAAATCCAGGACCCCGGACATGGGTTTGTCTTTCAGCGGAGAGTCATTGTTAAGGCCGGCGATATCAGCCCCTTTCAAGCTGGCCTGAATTTGGCTGGACCATGACGGGTCAGCTAAATCGATTTTTGCCTGAATGTTCAAGAGCCCATCATAAAGATTGCTGTTGATCGTCCAGATTGATTTTTGATTGTTATTGACGGAAGCATCAACGGAGAGATTGTCAATGCGGTAGCCGTAGATGCGCATCATTTCGCTTTGATAATTGAGCGCAAAGCGTCCATCCAATGGGGTTTTGAGAGGGCCATTGAATTGAATTTTAAGGTAGGCATTCCCGCGCGGATTAACGGGGGCTAATAATTTTTTAAAGGATAGCGGCAGGGAATTCAGTTCGGACAGGTCCAACCGCGCTTCAGCCAAGATGGCGGCCTTTAAGCCCGGATTTGCGAGGTCGATCGTTCCCGTCGCCTTGAGCATGGAGTTCTTTCCCTGGATGTCAAAACGGCTGAATTCATAGATTTTGTTTCTGGATTTGGCGAACGCCGATAATGTCAGATCGTTGTTCTTAAGGCGGATATTCACAGTGGGGTCTGCAAAATCCTTGACGGCGCCGCTGCTGGTGTATTCTTGGCCATCATAGGTGAAGGTCCAATCCTGCCAGGACAGAAAATCATTTTTGTAGCGGAGGATCCCGTAAATATTGGTTAATGGTTTTGGCAGATAGGAATTTTCAAGAGAGACGTTCTTAAGGCGCGCATCAACCGCGTAGTCGAGCTGGTGAATCTTTTTAAGCGAACCGCGCACGGAGATCTCCAGGTCAGTCATTCCCTGAAGTGAGGTGATCGGGAGCTCTTGGCCGGTCACAGCTTGAAGTTGTTCAGAAAGGCTTTTGACTGGGACATTTTCGGCGGTGAAAAGAAGCTCGGACTGAAAGTTTTTGAGGTCGCGGATTGAGCCGGAGAGGGCGGCAGGGATATCGAATATCTTTAAAGTTAAATTTTCTGTCTGAACGGAGTTGGTATCGATCAAAAATGTTCCCTGAATATTCCCGATCGTCGGGACGCCTTTGATGCCGTCTAAGGTTGCCTCTTTTAACCAGAGCGTTGCCTGGTAGCTCAATGGGTTTGTATCAGCTAAGGGAGCGTGGGTCAGCGTCAGCTCTATTTTAGGGATGCCGGTCAAGGTGATGCCATCGGCAAGCGTTACGTTGAGACGGTCTTCGTCAATCTGCGTGCTCAGTGTGAGCGTTTGAAGGTCTTGAGTGAGATCCAGCTTGGAAATATGAAGGGGCCCGGAAAGCGTGAAGTCTTCCTTGAAATTAAGTATGGCTTCGGTCAGGATGAGCGGGGCGGAAATTTTCAACCCGTTCTCTTGTTTCGCGAAAGAGAACCGTTGAACAGCCAGATCGCCCTGCAGATGAATATCGCTGGTTTTTAGATCGGCATTGATGATATGCAGTTGGCCCTGGGCAAGGAGATCGGTTTTCTCCTTATTGAGCTGAAATTCTATCAGTCGAAGAGAATCGCCGAGCAGGGTTTGAGCGCCCCATTTGATTTCCGGTTTTTCGGCGGAGAGCGCGTTGATGGTCATGGATAAAGCATCGGGGTTTGAAGAGGCCGTCAGGCCGTTTGCCTTAAATGCGCCCATCCAGGAACCTTGATTGGTCTGGATTTTGGATTCAAGCGCGGTCATGGTTTCAGCCGTTAAGGTCCAGGTGCTGTCTTGAATAGAGAGAGTAAGGCCGCCGGTTTCAAGGATTCCTTCCAGAGAGCCAGCAGACCCAAGGGTGGTTTTTAGAGAGGCCTGGGCTGTTCCTTGGATTGACCATTGGGCAGGCTGCCATTGGACTTTGAGTTGGGCTGAGCTGATGGTCAGTTGTTCAAAGGAGGCCTGTTGCTCAAGGAGCGGGAGAATGGCCGGCATACAGTCTAGCGAATTTGCCGTGATGTTTAAAAGGGCTGACTTTTTTTTGAGATCATAGGACCCTTGGATATTGAGCGAAGAAGAGGTGCCTTTTATTTCGGTGGCGATCTTAAATTGAATGGATTGAGGCAGCGAAAGAGAGGCATCGGTGTTGATCGACGTCAGCTGCAGCGGAGCGATGATGCCGGTCTGATCAACGACCGTGATGATCCCGTCTTGGAGGATGATCCGGCTTAAGATCACGCGTGAGGGGTTTTCGACGGGTGTTTTGTTCTGGAGCAGATCTGCGATGTTCCATATTTTTTCTGAGTTGCGGATGAGAGCGGCTTGCGGGTTGGTCAGAGTCACCGAAGGAATAATGACCGTGCGATCTTTCAGAAGAGGAATCAGAAGAATGTTGAAATTGACTTTTGAAACAGACAGCAGGGTCTCTTCCGGGTTGTCCTTTTGCTGGATCTTGAGTTCGTCCAGAGTGATGCCTTTGCTTAAAGAATAGCGGAGCTGGGAGTAGGAGATCTTCCGTCCCAAAAGCTCCTGGCCCTGTTCCTGGATCATGGCTTTGAGCGTGACCGGGATAAAGACCGTGTGCATATAAATAGCGGCCGCCACAATCACGAGAAGCAAAAATAAGGCAAGAATAAGGAGGATTTTTTTCATGGCGTTATTATAGCAAAAATTTAAGAATGACAGAATTCCTTTTTCTGTTATCATGACCTTGTCCTGAGGGTTTTGTTGGGGTCATGATGGTGTTTAAAAGGAGGGTTTTGTGGCAGGCCAAATAAAAAAGACAACCAGTCCGTATATGCTCGCCAAAGGTTCCGGCATACACGGAAAAGGTGTCTTTGCGCGGAAGAATATTTCGAGCGGAACGCCGATCATTGAATATGTCGGCGAGAAAATCACCAAGGCCGAGTCCGACCGGAGGGCGAAGGTCCCTTTGCGGCAGCACAAAAAGGATAAGACGAAAGGTGCGGTCTATATTTTTACTCTCAATCAGCGCTACGATATTGACGGCAATGTTCCCTATAATACAGCGCGGCTGATCAATCATTCCTGCTCTCCGAATTGTGAGGCCTCATTATCCCGAGGGCATATTTGGATTACGGCGCTCCGCGATATTCGAAAAGGGGAGGAGTTAACATATAATTATGGATATGATCTGGATAGCTATGAAGATCACCCCTGCCTTTGCGGATCTGAAAATTGTATGGGATATATTTTGGCGGAAGAACATTGGCCCAAACTTCATTTTAAGAAGAAGGCGAGAAAGCCCCGCAGAAAATTGACCCATGAAGAGATCGTAAAACATCAGGCAAAAAATGTTCACCGGCGCAGGCTTCCGTTTGTCGTCGTTCTGGACAATCTTCGCAGTCTGTACAATGTGGGATCCGCCTTTCGTACGGCTGATGGCGTTGGGCTTGAAAAAGTGTGGCTGTGCGGAATCACGGGGTTTCCGCCGCAATCGCAGATTTCTAAAACAGCAATCGGTGCTGAGCAGGTGGTGCCCTGGGAATACAGTGAAGACACCGGGAGCGTGATCCGGGACCTGAAGGAACAGGGATATGAAATCGTTCTTTTAGAACAAACCCCGCAAAGCTGTGATTATCATGAGTATGAACCGCACGCCCCGGTCTGCCTGGTCATCGGTAATGAAATTGATGGCGTTTCTGAATCCGTGGTCGGTTTGGCGGATTACGCGATCGATATTAAAATGCACGGCTGTAAAAATTCTTTAAATGTTTCGGTGGCTTTTGGCATTGCGGCTTATCATATCGGCAACCGCTTGTGGGATGTACCTGCTTAAGTCGTTTTTTTCCATCCTCAGCTTCGTCTATGGCCTTTTAGATTTTATCTTTTGAATTTTGAAAAATGTTCCGTATACTATTAGAAGAAGAAATGGCTTGTGAAGGAGGTCGTATGGGCGAGTTGCGGAAAATTCTTATTATTGATGATGAAAGGGATTTTTGTGAGCTTCTCAAGGAAAATCTTGAGTCGCTGGATGAATTTGAGGTTGTATTTGAGACTGATCCGGAAAAGGTGGAAGCGGTTATTGCTCAAGAGCTGCCGGATGTTCTTTTGATCGATAATATTATGCCGGCCCGCAATGGGTCAGAGATCGTTCGTTGGTTGAGGAAGCAGGACCAATTCAAAAAACTTCCGATCATTATGATCAGCGGACGGGGAGAAATGGTCTTTCAAAAAAAGACAGAGACCTTCAAATGGGAAGCAAACCGTCCTGTTGTGAAGAATCGCGGACAGATTAGCGGAAGCAAGAACCCGGACAAATTGGCGGAAGAATATGGGGTGGATTGTTACATTGCTAAGCCGGTGACGACAGAAATTATTCTTGCGGTCATTTCTGATCTTTTGAAACAAAGAGGACCGGCTAACGCTGGTCAAGAGAGTGGGACATCTTAACTGGCTCTTGAGTTTGAAGGCTTATAAATAATGGGGAGGGTTTTATGATTAAGGTTGTTATGATTGACGATGAGATTGATTTGTGCATGATCGTAAAAGACAACTTGGAAGCATCCGGGCAGTTTACGGTGGTGACGAATACTAAACCGGAAACAGCAGAGGAGGTTGTTAGGCAAGAACAGCCGGATGTGATTTTGCTGGATATTGTTATGCCGACTCGTTCGGGAGCAGATGTTATTAATGGACTTAAGCGCGACCCGTTAACGAAGAAAATCCCGGTTATTGTTGTCAGCGGCAAAGGGGAGATGGTTTACAACAAGAAAAAGGCTGAGTTTCAGTGGATGCCGCATTCAAAGCTGGTTCAAACCAGGGGAGACCTTCCGGATGCGAAAGGGGCAGACGCTTTGGCAGAGGCTTATGGCGTCGCAGATTATGTATCAAAACCGTTTTCAACGGATCTGCTGATTCAAGTCATTCAGGAGGTGGCAGCGCGTTACCGCAAAGCCAAAGTGTCCAGCGAGGAAGAAACCTAATTTATATATTAAGAAATAGATGTAAAAGGTTGATATGATGACGCAAGTTTATAAGAGGTCTTGGGGCGTTTGCATTTTAGGTTGGTCCATTATTTTTGCCAATGCTGCGTTGATCCTGCCATATTATTATTCGGTATTTCAGAATTCTTTTCTAACTCATCCGAGAGTGGCTTCTTTTTTGGCAATGGTGGCAATTTTTCCTATTGATTTTTTTCATGGGTATTTTCACAGCCAATGGCTTGTTCATGTGTTTTGGATGATGCTGATTGTTGTCTGCGCCTTTGGGATTTTATTGCTGAATAAGTTTGCCCGGGCGGTTTTCATTATTTTAAACATCATACACATGACCGTTCTTTCCTATATTGTCATTCTGCATTATGGAGATGACAGTATCTTGGAGTTCTTTTTTAAGGCATATTTTAATATGGTTGTCGCGATCAGCTTTATTGGATTTTTGACGTTGCCGGAAGTTCGGGAGCAATTCAATATTCAATTGGAGGGGCTGCGGTTAAAAATATGGCTGGAGCGTCCGTTAAACAAAAAGATTCTGAAGTCTGACGGTAAGCGTTATGAAAGTCTGAGTGTTGCCTATGTTCAGCTTGGGCGTTTTGAAGAGGCTTTGGATGCGCTAGAAAAGGCGATTTCTGTGGATTCGGTCAACGCGAATCTTCATTTTCAACTGGGAATGGTTTACATTCGATTAGATCGGTTTCAGCAGGCCATACATGCCTTGCAGGAGGCGGTACGTTTTAATCCGGTTCATTATGAAGCAAATTATAATTTGGGGCTGTTATTTATGCGCGAGGGTTCGGTTAAGGAGGCGGCTGATTTTTTTCTGAAGTCGGCGCAAATTCATCCTAAAAAGGAACAGGCCAGCCGGGATCTCGGGGACGCCTATATTTCCTTGGGACGGTATGAAGAAGCCCGGGAGGCATTCGAGAAAGTCATTTCGATTTCTTCAAAGGACAGTTATTCCTATTTACGTTTGGGCATGGTTCTGGACCACTTTCTGAATCGTCCGCAGGACGCCTTTGAAGCTTTGCGTACGTCCGTACGTCTGAATCCTCAATGTTTTGAGTCTCAATATGAGTTTGCGAAAGTTGCGTTCTCAATGGGGAGATTCAAGGATGCCGTACGCGGTTTTAAAGAAGCTGACCGTTTAAGCCCGCAGAATATGAGTGTTTGTTCTCATTTGGGATTGAGTTATGCAAAGCTCAAGGATCGGGATTCGGCCTTGAGGATGCACGCGATTTTAGAGGAACAGGACAGCACTTTGGCCGAGGAATTGCTGTTGGCGATTCGGACAAGCAATGATGAAACGGCGTATTGAAGGGTTTGTGATTCTGTATTTTTTAGCTGGATTTTGGCAGTGGACTGCCGCGGTTGATTTCTTCAGCTGCTGAGACTTCCGGGTTTGTTGTCGGCCGCAAGATCGTTTATAAAACGTTTTCATTTTCAATATACGGCATAGTATAATAAGGCATCTTTCATGAACTGATTCTGGAAAAAGTTTTATGAAGAAGGAGCTTAAAGAGAGATAGCCGGTATGAAGAATTTGGGCATAAGCGAGGCTCACGGGAGAGCGATAAACGCGCGTTGTTGAATCAATTATACGGTTTGCGTTGTTTGTTCTTTG
>JBBRHV010000074.1:0-9823 GCA_038222225.1 Candidatus Omnitrophota bacterium | reverse complement strand
GACCGGTTATCATCTTTGCAGGCTGTTCAGATTGTTGTTTCTTCAGAGGGCGGACGGCAAGACCGGATTCTAGACGCGGACGTTTTTATGATCCGTAAACCGGAGAACGGGAAAGAATAAATTTTTATGATGATGCTCAGGCGCAAGAACGGTTTGACGTTGATTGAACTTCTGCTGGGACTCAGTCTCTTCGGCGTGATGGCGGTGAGTTTGTATCTGGTTTTTCAGAATGGCCTGATGGTCAGCCGGCGGGCGCAGGAGCAGTCGGCGGATGATTGGCAGACGTTTTTTGCGGTGGAATTGATCGCGCAGGATCTTGAGAATATGGTTCAATACAGCAACCGGTCGGCGGGCGAGGGTGGATTGAAGGGCAAAGAGAATGAACTGTCGGTGATCATTGCCGCAGAGGATGGGCTGAAAGAAGTCCGGTATTTTTTGCTGAGTCCGGAGAAGACCGTTATTTACAAAACAGAAGTGCGCCGGGTTGGGGCCGGGCTGGCGGAGTTTAAAAAACAGAGCGCGCAGGCGAAAAGCCGCGCGATGATGCTGGTGCGGGAAGTTTCCGAATTTCCGTGCCAGGAGCGTCCATGCAAAAGCGCCGAGACCTTTCAGGAGGTTGCCAGTTTTCGGGTCATGGAAAACGGGCTGAAGTTTTTGTACACGGCTGGGGCTGGCGAAAATCAGCAGGGCGATCTGAAATGGGATCCGCAATGGAAGGACATGGCCCTGCCTTTGGGAGTAGCGGTGGAAATCAACTTTATTGATCCAAACGGAGAGCTGGCCTACACAATGTCTAAGAGAGTTTTGATTCCGGGCGGAGTTTTTTCAGGGCAGAAAGAGTCGGGAGATAAAAAATGAGGATTGCGCGCAGACTCAAAACGAATTCTGCTACAATATTAATTGTTACGTTATGGATCATGACGATTTTGACGCTGCTTGCGTTGGGGATCGGCAGGCAGACGCGAGTGGATTTGGCGTTTTCAAAATATAAACTCGGAAAAATGAGATCAAAGTATGCGGCGTGGTCCGCCGCCTTTTACGGCATTGACCTTTTGAGCAAAGAGATCGGGTCAGCGGCTGACGAGGAGGGGGCGGGGCAGCCTCCGCTGGCTGGCCTGTATCTGTCTCAGGAGCAGAGCGCGAAAGATCTGTTCGCAGAGATTGGAATTCCATACGGGAGTTTCGATATTCGGCAGACCCATTTGGATCCGAAAAAAAACAGCAAGGTCTATTATGGGTTTTCCGATGAGCAAAGCCGGCTTGATCTGAATGCCTTGACCCTGCAGAATGCAGGAATTTTGAAGGAACTGATCCTTCTTTTGGGGTATGATGAGCAGACCGCAGAGACGGTTAGCATTTCACTGGTGGATTGGATGGACGCGGACGCCAATTTGGCGGACCGGTCGTTCGGTGCGGAAGAAGAGTATTATCAGCAGCTGGAGCGGCCGTATCATTGCAAGAATATGTCTTTAGAGAGCGTGGAAGAATTATTCAGTGTGAGGGGCATGAGTGATCCGTTGTGGCACGACTTGAAGCCGTACGTGACCATCTTTCCATCGGAAGGGACCGTGCGCGTTAATTTTTCAATGGCGCCTGAAATCCTGCTCCTGGCAATGGTGCGTCATTTTACCGGCTCGCGCAGTAATACGGATGTGGAGGACGCGGACTCCTTGGTGAGGAAGATCCTGGAATATCGCTGCGGCGCGGATGGTCAAGCGACGACATCCGATGACCGGCCGGTTGTTTTGAGTGAGCTGGTTTTAAATGCCAAGGAAAAAACCTTAGCATCGTTTTTGATTCCGTATGAGGCCAAGGGGCCCGGGTTTATCCGAATGGAAATAGAGGCGGTAGGAAGGCCTCTTCAAGTCGCGACCCATGTGAGCATGGTTGTTCGTTTAAGCGATTTGTCGGTTGTGTTTTGGCGGAGGGACGGGGAGAGAGAGCCATGATGAGTAAACAAGGTGTGGTGATCATTGAAGCGACGGATATGTATGTGCGCATGGTCTGCATTCAGGCGAATCGGCTGTGCCATTTTGACGCTGTTCTGCGGACAGGCCCAAAATTTTCCTTACAGGGCATGAGTATTCCCAAAAAATATCGTTCCTTCGGGGTGATCCTGGTTATGCCCCGCCGGGAAATTATTTTTAAACTTTTGGACCTTCCATCCGGTCATCCCGAGGAATTGCGGCGCATGGTGGATGTTCAGATTGCCAGTCAGGTTCCGTACGCGAAAGAGGAAATGGAATACAGTTTCGATATTTTGCAGACTCTAAAAAATGGGCATTCGCGCATTCTGGTGGGGGTCATTCATAAGACAAAAGTGGATCATTATCTGCAGGAACTGCAATCGCAGGGACTGCAGGTTGGTCAAATCATCGTCAGCAGTATCGCGATTATCAAGGCCTGCGGTGATTTAAATTCGAAGATTCAGGAGGAGGGCGCGTGTTATGCTGTTTTGAATGTGGATCAGGACCACTCGGAACTCTGTCTGAGTATCGGAGGAAGGATCGTATTTTCCAAACATCTTTCGGCCGGTTTTGATAAGGTCATTCAAACGGAAAGCCCGGTTTTAGTTCATGAGGCGATGAGAGTTCTTCATTCCTTCACGCAGACCTATTCTGAAATTTATCCTAAAGGGATCATGCTGGTTGCGCCGCAGCCATGCCGGGATGTGCTGATCCGTCAGTTGCAGCAAAATTCCGACTATGAGGTCGGGATCATTGATGCCTCCAAACAGGAGCCCTGTGAAGGCGCGGATCTTTCAAAGTGGGAGACGCATTTTGGATCGGGATCGGCGGCCATGCTGCTGGGGGCGGTGGGGGCAGAAACGGTTTCTAAAATCAACCTGTTGCCGGCGGTCTCCTTGCGGCAGAAAGGCGCGCAAAAGAGCAGACGTATCCGTAACCGGTTTTTTATCAGCTTGGTGTTTGCGGGTATTTCTTTGACGGTGGTTTTAAATATTCATTTTATCCGTCAGCAGGTGTATTTGTCGAAATTGCAGAACGTCTATGAACAGATCCGGCCGGGTCTCCGTGAAGCGCAAGAGACCGCGGATCTGATCAGCATTGTCCGGGATAATCGTTCTCAAGGGGTGTATGTTGCGTCATTGTTGGAAGAGCTGTTTGTCCTGACCCCGGATGAGGTGACCTATCGGGATATTCAGATGGGCAGGGATGGGATGCTGATATTGCAAGGGGAATCACGTTCCAGCGGCGGAGTCAGTCTTTTGCAGAAAAATCTGGTTGCCTCGGATGTATTTCAGGATGAGATGCTGCGATATGCGACTAAGCGCAAACGATTCCGCGAAGAAATCACGGAATTCCGTATGACGTGCCGTGTAAAATTTTGATCACAGGAAGCACACATGAAATTTTTTTCATTTTCTAAACGAGAACAGGTCATCATCTATATTTTTGCGGCAGTTGTCGCAATGTATACGGTTTATACATTTGTGTATACGCCATTCCAGATTCGGGCGGCCAGTATTGATTCTCAAATCGCGCTGATGGAGAAAAAACTGAATAAGGCCTATGACATGATGCAGGTCAATCAGGGAATGGATGAACGTGTTCGCCAGCAGTTTGAGTATATGTTCTTAAGGCGCGCGCCGGAAGAAGAAATGTCTTCTTTGCTGGCAGAACTCGAAGCGATTGCCTCGAAGGCGGATATTCAGATCTCTGACATGAAGCCGCAGCAGGTCCGGTTGCAGGAGCGGGCGTATATTTTTTCTGTCAAATTGGCCTTAAATCATGATTTGAAGACTCTTTTGAAGTTCGTCACGATGCTTCAAGATGAGCCGTATTTTTTAACGATTGATGAATTCTCCTTTGAACGGGCATCTTCAGTAAAAGACGGACTGCGCTGTGTCTTGTTTGTAAGCCGCTTGCGGCTTCGTCCTCTATGATTATGGTCAAGAAAACTGGAAACCTTCTTGACATGATTTCTTTCTTATGACAAATTGAATTAAAATCTATTAGTATTAATATTTTAAAATAATGGCGGAGATTTTGGGTCATGTCACTGATTCGATGGATGAATAGGGCGAGCCGTTTTTTGTGGATCACCGGGATTCTTCTGATGGGGATTTTTGGCATTCTTTTTGTCAGGCCGTTTGATATTCCATTGCCGAAAGGGGGTCAAACGGACGCGCAGGTCACGGATGCTCAGCAGGTCTTTGATCGGCAGACAAAAGATGTGGACCGGGATTTTATCTTTGTCGAGAAGAGGGATTTTTTCGATTTTCAGTTGGGACCGTCAATGGCGCAGGCAAGTGGATCATTGGAGGAGCAGCCCGTGCTCGAAGGGTCGACGGATTTCTCAAGGCGTTATAAGTTGGTTGGAATTATTGTTGATGATAAAGAACAGGCGGTGTTTGAATCTCTCTCGGACGGGTCGGTGGTTTTTCTTGATACGGGAGGGAGTTTGGACAATTATGTGCTGAAAAGCGTTTCTCGAGGTGAGGTTGTGTTAGATGATCAAGGGACACTGATCAAAGTGAATTTGTCAAATGAGCGCTAAAGGAGCAGGAGTGATTGATATATTAAAGCAGGTTCAACGAATGTCCTGTTTTATGGTTTTTGTTTCCGGGCTCGGTCTTTTCGGCGGGCTCGGCATGAGCGAAGGCGGCCATTGTTCTTTTTCCATGGCAGGCGTTCAAGCTGAAGAGACAGGGCGTATTCTTTTGGCCCAAAGCCAAGCGCCGAAATTCAATCGGGTCGATCCCGAATTGTTGCAGGATATTTCTGACGATGCGAATTTCCCTCCGGAGTTGATCGAGGCCTTAAATCAAGAGGGTGCTAATCCGTCTGAGGAGGTCGTTGATCTTCAAGCGATGCCAGAACAGGACCAGAATTCTGCCTTACCTGATCCGGCCCGGTTGGGGAGCGGTGTGGAGGTTGATTCTGAAATTGAGCCTAGTAATGCTCTTGTTCTGCCGCAGGCAGCTGTGCCGGCGATGCCTTTGGAGGAGGGAATTGCTCCGGTTGCGGTTTCGGACTCGCAGGGACTGCAAGGTCAAGACAGTATTCCGGTTGAATATTCAACTGTGTCTTTTGGGATGCAGTTAGTCCCGAATAAACTGGTGAATGGCATGACCGATGTGAAGATCGATCATTTGGAATTAAAGGATATGGAAATTGTAGACGTCTTAAAACTGATTGCGCAGAAGACCGGCTTAAATATCATTGCCGGAAAAGGAGTTCAGGGAAAAGTTACGATCTATTTAAACGATGTGAGCGCGACAGAGGCCTTGCGTATTATTCTGGACGTCAATAATCTTGCGTATCGATACGAGGACGGCATTGTGAGAGTAATGGCGGCCCAGGATTACGAACACCGCTACGGCCAGGTGTTCGGGGGGAAGGTCCAGACGAGAGTGTATCACTTGAATTATGCCAAAGCGGAAGACGTGGCTCCCTTGATCGAGCATTTGAAATCCTCCACCGGAAAAATTATTTCGGATCTAAAATCGAATACGGTTGTGGTGATGGATACTGAAGAGAGGGCTGATCTGATCGAGTCTTTGATCAGAGAAATTGATACGCCGGTTCAAGTGGCGGTGTTTGAGCTGAATTATGCCAAGGCCGAGGAGCTGGTTGCCAAGATTGAGCCCTTGATCACGCAGAGTATCGGGAGTATTCGTTTTGACGCGAGATCGAATAAATTGATTGTTTCAGATAAGCCGTCGAAGATGGGTGCGATTGCCCAGCTGATCAAAGAGTTTGATGTTCAGGACCGGCAGGTTTTGATCGAAGCGAAGATCGTTCAAATTCAGCTCTCTGACAGCTATGAACTCGGGGTTGATTGGGAAGCGGTGTTTCCGAGCCTGGATGATCTGACTGCGCAGGCGGATTTTAATGTGCTGAGCAACTCGGAGGCGAATTTCGGTAAAATTCAGATCGGGACCATTGCAACGAATAATTATACGGCGATGCTGGAGGCCCTTCAATCCGTCGGAAAGACCAATATTCTTTCAAGCCCCAGCATAACGGTTGTCAATAACCAGGAGGCCAGGATCCTGGTCGGAACGACACAGCCATATGTCACAACAACAACAACAACGCCGGCCAGCGGGCCGACTACGGTTTCAGAGAGTGTGAATTTTATTGAGGTCGGCGTGAAGCTGTATGTGGTGCCGACCATTCATAGCGACGGGTTTATTACGATGAAGATCAAACCGGAGGTGAGCACGACGTTAACTCCGATTACCACCAGTCAAAATAATGAGATCCCGGTCGTTGAGACATCAGAGGCGGAAACGATCGTCCGTATCAAGGACGGGGTCACGATCGTGATCGGCGGTTTGATCAAAGACGAAAAACGTTCAACCATAAAGAAAGTTCCCTTTTTGGGAAGCATCCCTTTTCTTGGAACATTTTTCCAGAACACGGATGATTCCACTGTTAAAACAGAAATTGCCATCTTTCTCACCCCCCGGGTGGTTGTCGGTGATCAAAAAGAACAACATTCTTTTATTACGGCAGACAATGAATAATAAAACACGCTGTATCCTCAGACAATGTCAGAGGCATTTTTTCTTTATGTTTGGGGCCGTTTTGATGCTGAGCGGTTGCGCAACCGTCAGCAGGCCTCCAACCCGCGGATTTTTATTGAATAATGAGGCGCAATTGCGCGGGATCAAAGTTCAGTACGATCAGTTGACCGAGCGCGTCCTATTGGAACGGGGAGGGAAAACGGCGAGTGCCTTTATCGGCAGCAACCGCGTCTGGATCGGCGATGAAGAGGCCCTTCTGACGGAACCGCTCTATCGCAGCGATCAAGATATCCTTGTTCCTGATGATTTCAAAGAAAAGGTTTTAAACCGTTTGAGTGGACTTGTCTATGGCCAATCCAGCCATGAACGGCTGGTTATTGTGATCGATCCTGGACACGGAGGAAAGGATCCGGGAGCAAAGGGAAGGAGTGGTCTGCAGGAAAAAGGGATCGTTTTGGACATTGCCAAACGTTTGTCCGCGATCCTTAAAAAAGAGGGCTGGCAGGTTTATTTGACTAGGGACAAAGATGTTTTTATTTCTTTAGAGCAGCGCACAGAAAGGGCGGCTGAACTGCAGGCAGATTTTTTTATCAGTATTCATGCCAATGCCAGCGAATCTTCGCGGGTCGGCGGTTTGGAAGTGTGGAGTGTGCGGCCCTTGAATTTTCAGGACCGGATGGAAGCGCAGCGGCAGAGAAACCATAAGATTTTGTTCAAAAAGATCGCAATGGATCAGAATAATTATAAATTGCAGCGGGTGGTGGATGATCTGTTGTATTCATATAAACGAAGTGAATCGGAGGCCTTGGCAGGACGGATTGCACGCGATGTTTCGCGTGACCTGAAATTGGAAAATCGCGGGGCCCGTGATGCCGGATATTTCGTTTTGCGAAACACATTGTCTCCGGCTATCTTGGTTGAAGTGGCATTTTTGTCCAATGCCAAAGAAGAACGTTTGCTGAGAAGTGAGGAGTTCAGGCAGGACGTTGCTGAAAGCCTTTCCCGCACGATTGTCCGTTATATCAATTCTTTATAAGGCTGGACTTTAAAATGATCCCGAATGCTTCGTAAGGGCATCAGAGCATGGCTTGTGTTATTTCAGGACTTGGGTATAATGATACAATATCAAAGGAGGACGCAACGGTGGCTGCTTCTAAAATTTATCAGCACCCGATAGGGATTTTTGATTCCGGATTGGGAGGACTTACGGTCGCCAAGGCTGTTTTGAAGCTTTTGCCGGGTGAGGACATCGTGTATTTTGGAGATACGGCACGTGTTCCCTACGGGACAAAATCGAAAGACTCCATTATTCGGTTTTCACTGCAGAATGCCGAGGTTTTGCGGCAACATCAGGTCAAGGCGATCGTGGTGGCCTGCAATTCCTCATCGAGCTATGCGTTGCCTGCCTTGAGACGGCAGCTGGATATTCCGGTTTTGGGAGTGATCGGGGCTGGGGTGCGTAAGGCGCTTCAGGTGACGCGCACGGGACGGGTGGGCGTTATCGCTACTCCGGCAACGGTCAACAGCGGGTCGTATCAGAGACAATTGCTTAAAAAAAATTCAACATGTAAAGTGGTGGCTCAGGCCTGTCCTTTATTTGTGCCGTTGGTTGAGGAAGGATGGTTTGACTGCGGCGTGACCATTTCGGTCGCCCGGGAGTATTTACGTCCGATACAAAAAGCAAAGGTTGATACGCTGATTTTGGGATGCACGCATTATCCTTTATTAAAGCAGGCGTTGCGGAAGATTTTGGGTCCTGACGTGTTTTTGGTGGATTCTGCGCAGGAGGCTGCGTTGGAATTGCAGTCTTTGCTGGAGGCGCAAGGTCTTTTAAATACGGCGAAACACAAAGCCAAAAATCTTTTTCTGGTCAGCGATGGGCCGGAACATTTTCGACGGCTCGCGGGAAAATTTTTGGGTCGGGAGATTGTCTTAAAGAAAAAATCTTTTTAAAGCGGAGTGGAAGCTTATGTATGAATTGATTATTTGTGACCAGTTTTCGTCGGCTCATTTTTTAAGGGGATACGCGGGGGCGTGTGAAAATTTGCATGGGCATACCTGGAGAGTTGAGGTCACGATCGAGTCCAATGAGCTGAATGCCATCGGGCTGGTGGTCGATTTCAAGGATCTAAAAAAATGTTTAGCACTGATCATGCAGCGCTGGGACCATGTGTGTTTGAATGAATTGCCGGAATTTCAGGAAGTGAATCCATCGACCGAAAATTTGGCAAGAATCCTTTACCAGCAATTTAAGACGGCCAATCCGCAGCTTAAGATTGTTCGTACCCGTGTCTGGGAATCTGCCAACGCGAGTGTGAAATATAGCGAATAAGATGATCTCTTCAGCTCAGAAAAATAAAAAGGCGGTTGTTCTTTTATCAGGAGGCCTTGATTCGGCCACGACGTTGTTTTATGCTTTGGATCGGGGTTATGGTTGTCATTGTTTGATCTTTGATTACGGGCAGCGGCATCGCAAGGAGCTGAAAAGGGCGGTGGAGATTGCCGTTCGAGCGGGGGTCGCTTATGAGATGGTCAAAATTCAGCTGCCATGGAAAGGCTCGGCGTTATTAGACTTAAAGGTGAAGGTGCCGCAAGGCCGAAACATCATTCCCGATGAAATTCCCGCGACCTATGTTCCGGCGCGCAATATTATTTTTTTGAGTTTTGCCGCCTCATGCGCGGAGGCGCGGGGAGCGCAGGCGGTGTTTATCGGCGCCAATGTTCTGGATTATTCCGGGTATCCGGATTGCCGGCCGGATTTTTTTGATGCGTATCAGGCTGTTTTAAAAAAAGGACTGAAGGCGGGGGTCGAGGGTCAGGAGATTAAAATTTACACGCCGTTGCTCCGTAAAACAAAAGCGCAGATTATCCGGTTAGGAAGAAAACTCAATGTTCCGTATGAATTGACCTGGTCGTGTTATACGGGTGGCCGTAAGCCCTGCGGGACATGCGACAGCTGTCTTTTACGGGCCAAGGGTTTTAAGGAGGCCGGAGTCCCTGATCCGGCGTGAGCGCAGGTCTTATATGAAGGTTCAAATTTCTGAAATTTTTTCATCGATACAGGGTGAGGGCAAATATATCGGCTCGCCGCATATTTTTGTGCGGCTGGCAGGATGTCATACGCAGTGCCGCTGGTGCGATACGGATTTCTCATTGAAGGAGTCTTTGCCGTTCGAAGAAGTCTTCAAGCGTATTGAAACACTTTATCATCCGGGATGCTGGGTCAGCTTTACCGGTGGGGAACCTCTTCTTCAGGCGGAGGAATTAACGCAGCTTTTCCCGCTCATCAAAAAAGAGGGCTGGCCGGTTTATCTGGAAACCAGCGGGGTC
>JBBRHV010000073.1:0-9981 GCA_038222225.1 Candidatus Omnitrophota bacterium | reverse complement strand
GTTTTCATGATCTGATTTTACAACTTCAGGTAAACGTGTCAAGTTTTCAGAGAACAATAAATACTGTAAATGCTTTTAAACAATAAACTTAACTCAAACAAATGGGTCTTATTTACCCACTAGAAACGGTGTAGACCCATTAATATTAATATCGTTAATGCCAAAGAAATCCCGTAAGAAAAAAAATAAAGAAACGCTCCTTGAGTGCCAAAAAGCTTGGAAATGGCTAAAAGCTCTTCCTGAATACAAAAAAGACTACAAAAAATACTCTTCTGCATCAAAAATATCAAAAAAAGAGGAAAAATTAATAATTTCCAAATGGGGCTTTTATCCACTGGAAGATCCTGAGTCAAAAGACCCCTCCTTTGAGTTCTGGATGGACGTTACAAGCTTTCTTGACAAATACTTCGACTTACATGAAAGGTCTGTCCGTTTAACAACACCCCTGCTTGGCCTTGAAATGTTTTCCATCGATAGCACGGGTGCCCTATACGATCCCAATAATGAAAAAATTGACACACTCGGGCCTCTTCCTGAAACCTTCCCCCTAAAAATTGACCTTAGGAAGCCCACTGGCACCCTTCAAAAAGAGTTTGCGTCTATTATTAAGCACATTAAAAAAATATACAAAATTTCCTCTAAACGCCCTGGCCCCTCGTCAGCTGATAAATATAAAATATTTGTATTAAAAAACCTCGGAGGCGGGGACTCTGCCATTAAAAAAATCCTCGCGAATCAAGACCCCTCCCAACCATGGGATATCTCTCAAGAAGATATCCGAAAAAAAGCTGAAAGAGCCTTCAAAAAGACCTTGGACGCATAAGTTTCAACTTAGTCGTCCTAGCTGTCTTCTTCCATCCGTCCTATACTTGGCTTGATGCTATCCCAACAAGCCATAAAAACTTTCCAACAACTCTACTCCAAAACTTACGGGGAAGAACTGTCGTTGCTAGACGCTGAGAAAAAGGCACATCAGTTAATCCGTCTATACAAAACCATCCTTAAGCCCTACGCCGAGGAGATCTACCATGCCCCAAAAAATGATTGAAAAAGTTTATGATTACACAGATGAAAATGACAATATCATTTTTCAAGCCGTCCGTTATCGCCCAAAAAGCTTCGCGCAAAGACGTCCATTCAAAAATGCATTTGCATGGGGACTTTCTGAAGGCTGGTATCGACAAGACCCTTATTCAGGTGATTATTATAAAATACCCGATTCTTCAAATGACCGCCATTCACCTCCCAATAACACATCTGCAATATGGCTTAACGAAATTGAGCCCATTTTATACCAGCTACCTTCTCTAATAGAAGGTATTCAAAAAGAACAAACCATCTTTATTTGTGAAGGTGAAAAAGATGCCGATAATCTCGCTAGTTTAGGATTTACTGCCACCACTTGCCCCATGGGGGCCGGAAAATGGCGAAGCACCTATACAGAGACGTTGCGCGGATACTGCGCGGCTGTAGTTGTAGCAGACAGAGATAACCCCGGTCGAGATCATGCGGAAGCAGTAGCAAACGAACTCCATTCTGCTGGCATCTCTGTCAAGGTTATGGAGATGCCGGATAGGAAAGACGTAACGATCAAAGATTTTTCAGATTGGCTCGCGGTAGGTGGCACACGCGAGGCATTTCTAGCCTTAGTCGAAGAATGCGCGAACTATGTCCCGCCGCAAGAAGAACCTACCGCTTCACCCCAGCAGAATTTGCAGGATATCATACGTAAATTCGGAGAACCCTATTATGTTAGCCCAAACGGTAAAATGACTTCAATCAACCAAACGTTCTGGGCTAGTTTATATAACACCGAACATATTCAGCTATTTGAGCCAGATGAGCGCGCCTTTTATCGCTATGACCCAGAGAACGGACTTTATGGCATTGTTTCGGAAGACCTCATCAAACAAGAAATCGCCGCCAGGATGCTCGAAGTTTCCCGCCAAAAGAATTCTCCTCAACTTGAACAAAAGCGAAACAACTCCGAGTTAAGCAATATAGTTGCTCAACTTCGCGGCGTTAGCGAAAAGAGGAACACTTTTAACCGAGATAAGAAAATCGCACATTTGGCTAATGGCGTTGTCATCTTCAATAATAACTGCGAGAGTAGCTTTTGCGAGTTTTCACCAACTTTTTATTCACGAAACCAATGCCCAATTACGTTTGACCTGTCCGCAAAATGTGATCGCTTTTTAGACGAGCTACTTTATCCGGCAGTAACTCCTGACGATGCCGTGCTGTTGCAGAAATATGCCGGTCTATGCCTGATGGGGAATAACCTCATCCAAAGACTGCTTATCCTTGATCGCACACCTGGCCGGGGAAAATCTACGCTGTCTTTGATTATCCAAAGTCTGGTCGGGCGGGTCAATGTGACTCAGTTACGCACAAGCCTTCTCAGCGACCGCTTCGAACTGTTTCGTTATTTAAAAAAGACCCTTCTCGTAGGCGTGGACGTGCCGGGACAATTTCTTTCCGAAAAAAGCACAAATGCGATCAAAGGGCTAGTCGGCGGAGACATGTTTGACGCGGAGCAAAAAAATGGAACTGGCAGTTTCCCCTTTCAGGGTAATTTCTGCATTTTGATTACGTCTAACTCCCGTCTGCAAATTCATCTTGATGAAGATATCGGAGCATGGAAAAGACGGCTATTGATCATCCGATTCAAAAAATCAACTCCCGTTAAAAAAATACCTGATTTTAATGATGTGCTGATTCGGGAAGAAGGCAGTGGAATCCTTAACTGGGCACTGCAAGGATTGGGAATGTTGCTTAAAGATATCGAAGTGTATGGGGATATTCAACTGACAGAATCGCAGGAGAAGATCGTTGACGACCTGTTGGCAGAAAGCGACAGTGTGCGACATTATCTGGTGGATAACGTTGCGTCGGATGAACACGCCGACCTTTCGATCCAGGAGAAAGTGGAAGATTATGCCGAATATTGTCCGCTCAAAGGCTGGAATCCTAAACCGATTACGGTTGTCCACCGGGAGCTAGAAAGTTTGATGCTGAAACTCTTCAAGACAGCAAAATCACACTCAATAAAGAGAGAAGGCAAAAGTGCTAGAGGATTTCGGAATGTGACTTTAAAAACAAAACAAAATAAATCAAATAAAAAAACTAAAGGAGATCACGAACTATGGAAGGACCAGCCAGAAGACTTAGGATTCTAATAAATTCGAGGATGACATTTAATGATGGTTCTTTAATGTCTCCAGAGGATGTTGAAGAGTTCGCTGAAGAAGAGGAAGAGTTTCTACAGTCCAAGAAAGGAATAATTTCAACTGTTAAAAAAACAGATGACGATCTCTGGGATGAGCAGTTTGAAGAACCAGAAGAAGAATATGAAGAGGAAGACCCTTGAGGCGCACAATGGGAAAACTAGACCTGTCAAAACTTGAAAATGTTAAGCACCGAGGGAATACCATTATTGCCCGCTGTCCTGCCTGCAAAGAAGAAGATAGCGATCACACAGGTAATCACTTAATTATATATGAAAATGGTGAATTTGGCTGTGTGCGGTACCAGGGAGAATCCGGTCATCAACATAGGCAGAGAATCTTTGGTCTGGCGGGCGTAACGGATAACTGCGGTCCTCGAAATGTAACGCAGCCAGGCTTCACGGTCAAAACCCTCCCCTCCTCCTTTTATTCTAAACCTAAAGTCCTCCAAAAAGACATCTTGGGACGATTGGGACACTTAAATTTTACTTGTACCCGCAAAGAAGAGGATAAAAATAACAATAGTTATACGGAGTACGAAAACACCGTCCCGAATGTCCCGGGCTCAGAGGAATCACCCCCCGCTAATGATTTAGGAACAAAATCACAAGATAGGGATGATTCATGAGTAAAGTCGACCACCCCAGGAAACGGACCGTTGAGGAATGCCGCTCTATTACCATGCCACTCCTCAAAAAGGAAAGATTCCTTATCAACGGGATACGATATGGCAGACTGGATTGGGAATGTCAAAATCAAGGGGAAATCAGTCTTGGAGTCTCTACGATGGAGCCGGATGAAGCTTATGCCGAGCTAGAATATACTTTCATTAATCAAATTTCAGACGAAAGTGATCATCTGCAATACAAAATAAAACTAACTTGGACCCCTTGTTATTTTGGCGGCCGCCGTTGGTGGTTTGTCTGTCCATTGACTAGGGATGGCAAGGCATGTGGCCGCAGGATCGGTGTTCTATATCTTACTAACAGCAAACATTTTGGATGCAGACTCTGTAATAACCTTACGTATCGAAGCTGCCGGGAGCATGACAAAAGAATGTCTCCGTTAATTAAAGACCCTGGATTGATTATGTCTTATTTAGAAAGTAAAAACAATACGAAAACACTTTTGGCTCTGAAGGCATCAATAAAAATTGACAAAAACTAAAATCATGCGTTATAATGTTTTATAATGTTTGCGGAGGCCATCATGAAAGATTATATGACCATAAAACAAGCTGCTGATTTTTTATGCGTGACAAGACAAACCCTTCGCAATTGGGACCAAAGCGGAAAGCTGAGGCCCTACCGTAACCCCATAAATAAGTACCGTCTTTACAAAAAAGCCCAGTTAATAGAAATTCTAAAATCGATACGAAAAATATGAACCCTCAGCCCATAAAATATATTCTTTATGCCCGCAAATCTTCTGAGAGCGAAGAAAAACAAGTCGCCTCTATCCCCTCTCAGATCGAAGAACTAAAAAAGCTGGCGAAGGAAAATAATTTGCATGTTGTTGAATCTTTATCCGAGGAAATGTCCGCGAAGGATCCCGGCCGGCCAATTTTCAACCAGATGATCGCGAGCATCCAAAAAGGAAACGCCAACGGAATTCTCTGCTGGAAACTAGATCGTTTGGCCAGGAATCAAATTGATGGCGGCTTTATAAATCATCTGGTACAAAAAAACGTGATCCAGCATATCCAAACCTTTCAACGCGGCTACTTCCCGACAGATAATATTTTAATGATGAGCCTGGAGTTTGGCATGGCCAACCAATTTGTTTTAGATCTAAGTGTTAACACAAAAAGAGGCATGCGGAATAAGGTTAACACCGGGGATTATCCGCACAAGCCTCCTCTAGGATATCTAAACAACAAGCACAAGCTCCCCGATCTTAAACCAATATATAAAGATCCGGAGCGTTTCCCGATCATGAAGTCCCTCTGGGAATATCTGCTAAAAACACAATGCTCCCTGGAATCTCTTTATAATAAAGCCTTGAAAATGGGTCTGACTATCAGCAACGGAACTGCGCCATCTAAAAGTAATTTTTGCAGTCTTTTCCGCAACCCCTTCTACTATGGAGACTTTCTCTGGAAAAACGAACTCTATGCCGGAAAGCATGATCCAATGATCTCAAAAGCCGAATTCGAAAGATCACAGGAAATTTTTGCTGGCCGGGCTTCCACAAAAATGCAATCTCATTCTTTTGCTTATACTGGATTAGTTCGTTGCGGCGAATGCGGGGCGTCCATAACCGCAGAAGAAAAAACAAAACATCAAAAGAACGGCAATATCCATCACTATACTTACTACCGATGCACAAAGCGAATAAAAAAAGATTGCTCTCAAAAACCCGTTCGATTGGAAAATTTTGAAAAACAAATAATGGCCCTTCTCGAACGGATTAATATCCCACCCTCTTTTCATGAATGGGCCATAGAGCAGCTAAAAACAGAACTAGAAAATGAAAATACCAATAGAGCCGAAATAACCAGGGCCCAGCGCAAAGCTTACGACCGCTGTGTAAGTAAACTGGAAAGCCTTCTGGATCTTCATTTGACAGGCGACGTTTCACAGGAAGAGTATCGAAAACACAAAGAAAAGCTCATAAAAGAAAAAACCAAATATGATGAATTAATCAACGATACCAGCCATCGCGTAGAAGCATGGCTAAAGACTGCAGAGGATGCTTTTTCATTCGCTGAGACAGCCGTAGAGCGCTTTAAAACAGGATCTTTGGATGATAAACGAGAAATACTGGCCTGCCTTGGATCAGCCATAATCCTGAAAGACAGATCTTTAGAAATCACCCTTCAAAAACCCCTTCATCTATTCCCTGAAGTTGCCCCCGAGGTGCAGAAGCTTCATAATCGGTTAGAACCCCTACAAAGTGAAGCCCCCCAAAGGTTTTGGGAGGCTCACTATGCTCAGAACAAAAAATGGGGTGGCTGACCGGGTTCGAACCGGCGACCACAAGAGCCACATTCTTGTGCGCTACCACTGCGCTACAGCCACCATGAAATCAAATTGAGTCCCTATTTTAGCAAAAAATCCTTCAAGAGCAAGGTTTTGTTTTAAGCCCCGTTTTACTTACCTTTAGCTCCCGCGCTGCCCAAAAACTCAAATGGCTTTAAGGTCGCCATGCCTCCCTCTTTGCCTAAAGGCGGGATCGCAAAAGCGATCGATCCGGAAAGCTGAACAGCACTCAAATGCGGATCATCCATCTTAGTTTCAAAAGCAAACTGAAACACCTGATCACCCTGCGCAGCATCCAGAACGCCCACGGCCAGGCTGCCCGCGAATTCTCCGCCGACCTTCTCAATATCTTTCTTCTCTATTTGATCCAACCGGGAGGCGTCCCACTGCAGAGATCCGGTCACCTTCAAATCATTGTTTTCTGATTTTGCCTCGATCTGAATATGCGAGATCTGTCTGTCATCCACAAAATCAATCTTGCTCATTAAATTCTTTTTAGGCCAATTGATCCAGCCTTCTGAGGTCACCACCCCCCGGTCAAACAACCCAGGCCCCTTCTGAATAAAAGCTTTAACATCAAATTTGACCCGCTGCTCCTGCAAAGGATAGGACACATCCAGCGCCTTAAGCCGGATCTGATCAACAAAATACCGCTCGGAAGTCGCTTGAGAAAAATTGAAAATCTCAATCTCGCCGTTTCCAATTTCCAAATAATTAATCCGCATCCCCTCTAGCAGAGCCGCATCCGAGACCGCGACCGCCTTCAGGTCCTCTTCCTTTTTAGCAAGGTAAGCCCCGCCGAACTGAAATATTTTATGCTCATCATAAATTCCCGTAAACACGGCATTTTTCAGCACCAGCTTCTGAATGATCAGCCGTTTATCAAACATAAACGGCACCCCCATCTGCAGCTGAACATCCTCAGCCTTAATAAAATTCTGCACCTCTAGATTCTTAAATCGCAAACCCAAAGGAAGTAAAAAACGGATCTCGCCGATGGTGGTAGGCTGCTGGAAAAACCTTGAAAAACGGCGCTCAATGAAAAGCTTGCCGCCGGCCTGGACATAGTAATAACAGATCACCACAAACAGGATGAACGCAATGCCAAGCCACATGAAGATGTATCGAAAATATTTTAACATAATTAAAATGGCGACCCTGACTGGATTCGAACCAGTGGCCTACAGCTTAGAAGGCTGTTGCTCTATCCAGCTGAGCTACAGGGTCGTAATTAGTATTTATATAATACCGTTTTTTTAAATAATGTAAAGTATCGGAAAGTAGTTTTAATACAACGCTGCCAATCCCTGATCCAGCAGGGTCTGGTTAAGGTATTCGCCCTGTGCGGCGATCTTGCGCGGGTCGGCTTCCCCTTTCAAGGCAAAGACATCGGCCAGCCAGCGGCCGTAAACCCCTTCTTTGGTGGTGCGGATCACAATTCTGGGGCAATTTTCCAGAAAACGGACCAGAAAGGCCTTGGCCTGCCCTCCTTCATCAGTTTTGAGTTCCGGCGTATTGATCCCGCGCAAACGAAACCGATCATGGATCCAGATGTTAAACCCAACATCCACCGTGGCGTCGAAGGTGTCCCCGTCAATGATCTTGGTGACCACTGCCGAATAAGTGTAGCGCTTGTCGCGTTGTTTCTGGCAGCGGCGCAGGGTATAATTTTCGCCGGACTTTGTGACGCGTACAATCGCGCCGCCTTCCTCAAACGAGGTGTTTCCCGCAGGGATATCCCTTTGGATCTTAAACCCGCAATCCACGCGGAACATCTTTGCTCCGGAAATATCTTTCAAACCCTGAATCGCATAAATATAAGGTTCGCCCCGCTGACATTCAAGCGCGGCCACTTTCGGCAAAACCTTTTTACCCGTCAGAACCAGCTGAGCAACCTCGGCCTTGACTTGAGACACGCTCAAACCCTCCTGCATCGCCTGCTCTTCAAGCCGGTTACGAACGCGCGGGTCTGACACGCGCAACAATACCAGATAATGGCTGAAGGTTAAACTGGTCTTGTCCGGAAACTCCGGATACTGCCGACTGAACTGCACCGAGCGGCGCAGTGTGTCATAGGACACCTCACTTCCGACAGCCGCGCTGATATCCCGGCTGAGGCGCTGATAAAACTCTTCCCGGGCCAAGGAACCCTGAAGATAACTGTCCATGTAGTTTTGAAGCTGCTGTCCAATATGCCAATAAGTCTTGAGACGCTGATATTCGAGGGCCTTTTGCGCGGCCAACAAGCCGCTGGCCATCGTCGCATGAACAGAGACAAGAAGCTTGTCATAGGCACTGGACACAGCTGTTAATAAGGGCATAAAAATATTATAAAGCGTAGAGCTCGGAGCGTAAAGCGTAAAGGGGAGAAAAAAGAACGGGGAAGGGAGAACGGAATAAAAGGCACTAGAAAAACGAAAAATAAAATCAAGATAGAAACACAATGGAAACACATGGAAATATATTGAAATAAACGGGAATACAAAAAACAACACACAAGTTCCAAACTCCAAGCAAATCAGAGCAGACAAATAACAAAATTAAAAAACTGAACTACTTTGAAACACATAGAAATGGATGGATTGTAATTTGTTCATTTCTTAAAATAAGGTCTGCCCCCCAGTTATTTTTATTGAAAATCCCGGCCTCCTCCCCTATGATGTCATACACGCGATTAACTGACTATCGAGGCAAAATGACCAAACAGACCCTAGGGCAAAAAATTCAGACTCAAATCGGACATGCGATCAAGGACTATGACCTGATCCGGGATGGTGACCGGATCCTATGCGCCATCTCAGGGGGCAAAGACAGCCTCACCATGCTGAAGCTCCTGAACGAGCGCCGGCAATGGGCTCCGGTCCAATACGAGCTCTATGCGGTCAATATCAAAACCGATTTTTCCTGCGGGTCCTGCATGCACAAAGATGTCCTGAGCCAAATCTTTGCTGAATGGAATATCCCCTTTGAGTTTGCCCACATGAATGTTCTCAATGAAGATAAGACAACCAATTGCTTCTGGTGCTCATGGAACCGGCGCAAATGCCTGTTTGAGGTCGCCCAGCGCCTTGGATGCAACAAGATCGCCCTGGGCCACCATAAAGATGATGTCATCGAAACAACTCTACTGAACATCATCTTCCAGGGAAATTTTTCCACCATGAACCCCAAACAGGAATTGTTCAATGGAGAAAAGGCGATCATCCGCCCCTTGTGTTACGTTGAAGAAGATCTGATCAAGGCTTTCGCGCTGGAGCAGAACTTCCCCAGCAAATTATGCCGATGTCCCTTTGGAGAAACATCCAGGCGTAAACATATCAAAGAATGGATCGCCGCGCTGCAGAAACAAACCCCGGGAACAAATATCAAGACCAACATCTTTAAAAGCGTCTTCCGGGTCAAAGAAGATTATATCGATGTAAAAACCCCGCCGGAAGATCTCAGCGATATTCCCGCCGAAGAAGACCCGTCCAGCAATCAGATCTACTTATGCGGTTAAAATTTTCAGAACATATCACGCCTTTTAATCATTAAGGTTGCGATATGTGTCTAGAGATTGAAAATAAGGAACGGATACAGTACAATACTCTCAATGAACCAACGCCCAACATTATCCATTGTCATCCCGGTGTTTAACGAGGTTGAATCCCTGGAAGAACTGCTATCGCGCTTGACAGCAGTCTGCAAAAATTACCCCCCCTATGAAATCATTTGCGTGGATGACGGCTCATCCGCGCAAATGATTTCATAGGGGGGGTAATTTTTGCAGACTG
>JBBRHV010000072.1:0-10316 GCA_038222225.1 Candidatus Omnitrophota bacterium | reverse complement strand
GCTTGATCAACAAAATCCGTGTCATTCAAAGACGTTCGTTTGGAATTCGGAATCTTGAGTATTTAAAACTCAAGGTCATAACGTCATTTATCAAAGATCAACCCCTGTGATTTACCCACAGGAAACGGTGAAGAGCCATATTAATAAGAAGGTTTTTCTGGAAATCAATAGTAAGTCGCATTATAATCTTTTATAACCTTTTTGTAAATAGGATTGACCTTGCTGGCGGGGGCTATTAACAGGGCGTTGTGACCACCGGGAAGCAGTAATGAAGATCGAGAGGATTGATATGCCGAGAGGCAGAATAAAAAAGAGTAAAGATATAAAAGTTGAGACGTATACGCATAAGGGGAAAAAGCGTAAGAATAATCCTCATGTCGGCCTTGTCTCAAGCGCAACTGACAAATTAAACGGCCGGACGAAATATAAACACGATCCGTATATCGATCCTGCCCTAAGCTGGGCGGGTAAGGCCGAGGGCATGAGTTTTGAAGTTCAGAATGTTAGCCTTCATATTCATGAGCGAATCGACCCTAAACGTATCGTGAAAGCCTTTCTAAAAAAGAAAGAGCAGAAGCAATTTCAATTAGATCTTTTTGAACAGCCGGATAATGACCCGCCATTAAACAAGGCAATTGATTTTTATAAACATGATCAAGACTGGGCAAATCGTTTAATTGCCGGTGATTCCCTTCTGGTTATGAATTCTCTCCTTAAGAAAGAAGGAATGGCTGGCAAGGTGCAGATGGTCTATATCGACCCACCATATGGCATTAAATACAACTCAAACTTTCAACCATTTATAAATAAGACTGTTGTCAAAGATAAAGATGAAGATTTGCCCGCTGAACCAGAAATGATTCAGGCTTTTCGTGATACATGGGAATTGGGAGTTCATAGCTACCTTACGTATCTTCGTGATCGCTTACTTCTCACGAAGGACTTGTTACACGAAAGCGGAAGCTGTTTTGTCCAAATCTCAGATGATAATATGCATCATGTAAAGGAGATTTGTGATGAAGCATTTGGAGCTAGTAATTTTGTTTCGATAATTACTTTTCAAACAAAACAGATGTCGCTTGGGAGCCGATATCTTCCGTCAATGAATGACTTCTTAATTTGGTATGCTAAAGATTTCAGCAAGCTAAAATTCAACAGATTATTTTTACCTAAGGAATTAACAAATCCTTCTTTTTCGTACTTAATGTTGTCGGATGGTAGCAAGCGTCCAATGACGAGTGAAGAAAAACAGTTTCCTGATAGTAGACCTGTTGGATCAAAAGCCTTTTCATTGCTAAATTTAACATCGGCTGGACAAGGTGCGTCTTGTACATACGATTTTGAATTTGAGGGAGAAACTTATAAAGCCAAGGGTGGCAATAGCTGGAAAACACATCTTAATGGAATGAAACGCTTAAAAGAAATGAATCGTTTATACGCTCCGGGTAAAGAACTTAGATATGTATATTGCATTGACGATTTTCCCGTTACAGAATTAAGCAATATCTGGACAGATAATCGTGGGGATAATGAGAAAATATATGTTGTTCAAACATCGACCAAGGTAATCCAAAGGTGTATGTTGATGTCTACCGACCCAGGCGATATGATTTTTGACCCTACTTGTGGCTCCGGAACAACAGCTTATGTCGCAGAACAATGGGGACGTCGCTGGATTACCTGTGATACTTCACGCGTCGCAATTACTCTTGCTAAACAGAGATTGATGACTGCGAAATACGATTACTTCGAACTTGCGCATCCCAATGAAGGCATAAAAAGTGGGTTTAAATACAAAACTGTTCCGCATATTACGCTTGGCTCAATTGCCAATAATGAACTTTCTAAAGCAGAAACGCTTTTTGACCAGCCGCTTGTTGAAAAGAGTAAGGTGCGTGTAACAGGGCCGTTTACTGTTGAGGCAGTGCCATCACTTCGCGTGAAGCCGTTCGACGGCAACGAACCAAAGATGGAAGTCACAAGTGAACAGCTTGCGCGAACAGGAGAAACCGGCAAACAGGCTGAATGGCGGGATGAGTTAAAAACTACAGGGATTCGTGCGACCGGAGGCAAGGTTATACAATTCTCTCGTCTTGAGCCAATGGTTGCTACTAGATTTTTGCATGCCGCAGGTGAGATCCTCGATGTGGGCGGCGAGAATAAACGCGCATATATCAGTTTCGGTTCAGACTTTGGTCCGCTCGAGCAGAGGCAAGTTGAAGAAGCCTTAAAAGAAGCACGCTCTCTAAAGAATAAGCCTCACTTTGTAATATTTGCGGCATTTCACTTTGACCCTGAAGCGGCCAAAGACATTGATCAGATTAACTGGCCCGGCGTGATAATTCTTAAAGCACAGATGAGTGTAGATCTATTAACCAAAGATCTACGCAAGAAACGATCTTCCAGTCATAGTTATTGGCTTATTGGCCAGCCGGATGTGGAAGTTGCCAAGCATAAAGATGGAAAATACAAAGTAAAAGTAAACGGCTTTGATTATTATAATCCGCTTACCGGTGAAATTGAGTCTAAAGGCACTAAGCATATTGCCATGTGGTTTTTGGACACCGATTATGACGAGAGGAGCCTTTATCCGGATCAGGTCTTTTTCCCTGAGAACGATTCAAAGCGTGATTGGTCAAAATTAGCCAAGGCATTGAATGGTGAAGTTAACGAAGATCTGCTGGATAAATTCTCAGGCGTCGAATCTCTGCCGTTTTCTGGCGGTGAAAATAAAAAGATCGCGGTTAAGATTATCGATAACCGCGGGATTGAAGCTTTTGTAATCAAAAAACTGGATTAATTATGAGCCAAAAAGGCATTGATCGGTTAATTATAAGCAGTCCCTACGAAGAGCCCAAGGAGCATTGGCTGTATATCCGGGAAACGCAGGAGTTTGTGCTTCAGCCCGGACGCAGGCAATCTGGATATTGGCGTGCAACCGCAAAAACAGCGCAGAACTTTGATGACCCGGGCGAATTTGTTTCGATAGAGTTGGTCAATAAAATCAGGCCAAGAGTCAAGCAATGGAAAGAAAACGGATATCCGAATGTGACCGGTGTTACGCAAAAACTGCTTCGCTTCTGGAATGACAGCACCCAGCGCAACCAACCGTTTTTTTGGTGTCAATTAGAAGCGGTTGAGACAGCTATTTGGTTGGCTGAGGCCAGCTCTGCCGAGAAGCAAGGCATTGAGATTCCCAATGATGGCAGTGCGTGGGAACGGCAATGCTTAAAGCTCGCCACAGGAACAGGAAAAACAGTTGTAATGGCCATGCTTATTGCATGGCAGGCTTTGAATAAGATTGCAAACCCAAAAGATCAGAGATTTTCAAAGAACGTTCTTGTCATAGCGCCGGGTTTAACCGTTCGTGATAGATTACAGGTTCTCTTGCCAGAGAATAGCGAGAATTTTTATCAGCTCTTCTCTCTTGTGGATTCAACCATGTGGCAAGAATTACTGCAAGCCAAGATCGTTGTGACCAATTGGCATACTCTGGCACCGATCAATGAGAATTATGGGCCAAAGGTTGTGAAGAAGGGGCCAGAAAGCGAAGAGGCGTTTTTCCGTAGAGTCAGGCCTGATTTTGGTAATGCAGGGAACATTCTAATAATTAACGATGAAGCCCATCATTGCCACCGTCCATCGGCAGATGAAGACGATGATGATGAGAAAGAAAAAGCCACGATCTGGGTGAGCGGCATCGACCGCATTCACGGATCACGAGGCGTGTTAAGAGCCTATGATTTGTCTGCAACGCCGTTTAAGCCAACAGGAAAAATTAATCAAGGCGAACAACTTTTCACTTGGATCGTAAGCGACTTTGGCCTGAATGATGCTATCGAAAGTGGATTAGTAAAGACCCCCAAGGTCGCGGTGCGCGATGATTCCAATCTTGGCCCGGATTTAAAATCAAAGCTATTTCATATCTATCCGGAAGTACGGGAAGATCTTAATCGTAGGGCCGAGCCGCACGAGGGCTTGCCTGACTTGGTCAGAAATGCGGTTAATATTTTGGGTGGTGATTGGCTGAAAGAAAAAGAAAGCTGGGCGAATCAAGCGCAACCTCGAGAAACTCCGCCGGTAATGATTATGATTTGTAACCGCACTGAAACAGCGGCGCGATTGGAATATTCAATGGTGAATGGTTACTTTGCGGTTGATGAACTCGGCGAGAAGGATGCGCTTATTCGCATAGATCAAGACGCGTTGGATAAGATTGAATCCGATGAGTCAGAGCGTATCAATGCTGATAAGTCCGGCAAGGAACTCGTTGAATCTCAGCGCGAAAAGTTTAATACGGTAGGAAAGAAAGGAAAGGCCGGTGAGCAGATTCAGTGCGTAATCGGCGTTAACATGCTTTCCGAAGGTTGGGATGCCCGGACAGTGACGCATATACTCGGGCTCCGCGCGTTTACAAGCCAGCTTTTGTGCGAGCAGGTTATCGGGAGAGGATTACGCCGAATTTCATATGATGTGAATCCTGAAACAGGCTTGTACGAGTCTGAATATGTCACTGTTTTTGGCGTACCGTTTACTTTCCTTCCAGCTGAGCAACAAGAAGGGCCGCCTCGTGTCGAAAAGCCTAAGATAAAAATTGAGCCCGTTCAAGACCGCAAAGCACAAGAGATTGATTGGCCGCATGTTTTGCGGGTAGAGTATAAACTCAATTATTTTCTCGATTTAGACTGGGAAAAGCTTGCGAAATTAGTGTTGTCCGCCGAAGACGCGCCTACCATTGTTGAGGTTGCTCCGGTAATTGATGGACATCACAAGTTCGATCAAATTAGCGAGCTTAACTTAGATCGTCTCGCTGAACAAAACCGTCTTCAGAAGATAAAGCTTCAAGCCGCAGTCAGGCTTCATGAACAGTTTGGTAAAAACTGGGAAGGCGATCCCGGAAGCCATATCGGCCAATTGATGCAATTGTTTGATGATTTTTTGGTGTCTAACAAGTTGGACATTAAGGTTCCTATTTTTGAGGGTACTGAAAAACTTCGCAGTATTGTTATCGCTCTTAATGCACAAAAAATAATCAATCATATAGGCCATTTTATTCGTAGTTCAAGTACGGACGCCCCCACTCTTGTGCTTGATCCTGTTCGACCGAAGCGAAGCACAGCGACTGCGATGACATGGTATACAAGCAAGCCTGCTCAGCCGGTAAAAAAGAGTCAAATTAGCCATATCGTCATTGATAGCGGCTGGGAAAAGGTCGGGCTTGAATTTGAGCGCGACAGAATACCCGGCTTGATTTCATGGGCGAAGAACGATCATCTTGGTTTTGAGATTTATTATCTGTGGCAGGGGCAGACAAAAACGTATTATCCAGATTTCATTATTAAGTTTGAAGGCGATCGCTTCATGATACTGGAAATCAAAGGACAAACCACGGAGCAGGATAAAGCCAAATGGCAAGCCGCTAAAGAGTGGGTCGTAGCGGTAAATGCAAGCGGCAGTTTTGGCGCGTGGGAGTTTAAGGTTCTGGACGACCCGAAGAATTTGTTTGAGGTTGTTAGATAAATGAAACAAAAAACATATAACACCAATTTGGCGGCTGAATACTACGTCCTCTCTATGCTTTATCGCAAAGGATTGGATGCTCACCTAACATTGGGCAATAAGAAAGCGGTCGATATTATCATCGAAAAAGATGATGGCAATTTGTTGACGGTTGATGTTAAGGGGTTAGTTGGGAAGATTTGTTGGCCTATGGACAATTTTTCAAAGGAAAAAAAGTCGCATTTTATTGTTTTGGTTTCCTTTTTGGATAAAATTTCTGATCATGAGGGGGTTCCTGAGTGCTGGATTGTTCCTTCGACTGAAGTTGGCAGTCTTCTATATAAGAATCCGAAGGGCAATAGGAAAATGATTAATCGAGGCGGAGAATGGGGAATATTAACAAAAGGGCTCCATTATAGAGAGAATTGGGATCAGTTAAGATGAGCGAATTACTTCAAGCGCAAGTTAGATCAATCGGTGAGCATTATGTTGTTGCCCGGCTTACGACGCTGGGGTTTATCGTGGGCTTAGCGCCTGAAAATACGAGAGCCGTTGATATTATTGCGATGAGCGAGGATGGCAAAAGAAACATTCAAATTCAGGTTAAGACGCGTACTGAAGGACGTTCTGCTGATAAAGGCTGGATGATGAGTGAGAAACATGAATCTTTAGTGAATGATAATTTATATTATATTTTCGTTACTTTGCCGGAGCAATGGACTGACCGCGACCAGCCGTCCACTTTTATTATTCCATCAAAGAAAGTGTCCGCTATTGTTAAGCAATCGCATAAAGACTGGACATCCACCCTCGGACGTAAGGGTCAAAAGCGAAACGACACCAAAATGCGCAGAATCAAACCGGTGTATTCGGATTCGCCGTCAATATCGTCGGACTGGATGGAAGAATATCGTGATAACTGGGCTGTTTTGGGGTGTTGTAAATAATCCTTGCAAAAGGTGGCGCGGATGAATAAAATATCATATAATTTAAATACATTACTACCCTTGGGTTTCGACCCAAGGTGCGGGCCGCTTTCGGGCGGCCCTGCTTATTTAGGGCTATGAAAAGAACTTTTGTTTATATAGATGGATTTAATCTCTACTTTCGGGCTGTTAAACATACGTCATTTAAGTGGTTGGATTTAAAGAAACTTTCTGAAAATATTCTTTCTTCAGACCACAAAATAGTCGGGATCAAGTATTTTACGGCTATTATTTCAGGACGGGATGATCCGCAAGGCCCGATTCGTCAACAAACGTATATTCGAGCGTTGAAACATTTTATTCCGGAAGTGTCAGTGCATTATGGTCAATTTATGAGCCATAATGTTTGGGCTCGTTTTTCTGATGCAAGGCAGGCAAGGTATTGGGAAAAAAGACGGGAAATCAAAATACCTTTAAAGAACGTGGTTCCTGAACATTCTTCTGCTGAAATTATTAAGACAGAAGAAAAGGGCTCTGATGTAAACTTGGCAGTGCATTTGTTGAATGATGCTTGGCTTGATCTGTATGATGCCGCTTTTATTATTTCTAACGACAGTGATCTTGCTGAATCTATAAACTTGGTAAGGCAACATCATAAAAAATTGGTTGGTGTGGGGATACCTGAGGGAAAGAATAATTTCCCTTCTAAGAAGTTAATTTCTGTGGCTAATTTTCAAAAAAGAATAAGAAAAGGCGTTTTGCGCGTATCCCAATTGCCGACACCAATCCCGGGGACGAATATTTACAAACCGGAATCATGGTAAATAAGTATGCGAATTAAGTTTTTGATTATAATGTTTTTCTTTATTGGGATGGCTGGATTTGTATCGGCCCACGAAGGTGAGCTAAGAGAATAAGAGAAGGGGACAGTCCACCGTTAGTGGGCAGGCCCTTCAGCTAAGAACTAGGTATTTCTGCTTATAGACACGTAACGTATTCAGGAGTAGTATAACGTCACATTTAGAATCAGTCCCGAGTTGAAGGGGGAACCCGGACTTTAAAAAAGTAAAACCTTCGTTTGGCGTCACTACGTCTGAGCGAAGGATTTTTATTTTAGGAGGAGCGATGAAAAAGATTGTTTTAGGACACAATAAAGAAGGCAAAAGTATTGAATTGGATTTTGAAGCCGAGAGATTGAATTTTTTTCTGCTTATAGGAAATAGTGGATCTGGAAAAAGCGTTTTTCACAACAATCTTTATAAACAGCTATCAGAACAGTATTCTTCGGATGAGATCGGTTTCGTCTTCCTGGACATGACCTGTGTGGAGTTCTCGGGTTGGCAACCGGCATATTTAATTCATCCCGTTGTAAATAGCCCTCAGGAGGGGATCCGTGTTTTAGAAGAATTGCCGAAAATGATAGGCAAAAAAATGGTATTTGTTCATATTGAAGAATGCGACATGGTTTATTTTAATAGAAACGCTCTAGAAAGAGCGCTGAAAAAAATTACGGGTTTGCCTAATGTTCGGGTGGTGTATTCAACGAGCAGGATTGATAAACAATATCTTGGAGATTGGATGAAAAGGCTTATCGATTTTCGTGCTGTTTTTTCTGTATCAACGGTTGAGGATTCAATTTTTTTAACGGGTGATGATTCAGCTCATCGCTTTAACCAGCCGGGAGAAATGATTTTGATTTTTAATAAACAGAGGGTTTTTTGTAACTCATTATGCTAAAGAAATCATACTATTTTTTGGTTTTTACCGACCGATTTTGACTGCTTTCACGGGTGGTGGCTAGAAAAAGAGGACAGGGTTTCCTGCCCGTTTTGTGGGCGCTTTATGCCGATAGGCATATGTTATGATACTGAGGTGACTTGCCCAAGGTGTAAAAAAAGTTTTGGTATACACAGCTAATGTGGATTTATATTAAAAATGATGACAACTCAGCGCGTTTTGTTTTAGGGGAAGCGGGCAGGCGCCCTCTTATTTGCTTTGGCATTAATTCAAGCACAGCAAAGCCTCCTTGTTCACAATCCAACCCCGAGGAGAATTTAGACCCTACTGTTAAAAGAGTTCGTCGGTGTTCTCAGGATGGGTTTGATGGCTGGATAATGCTGAATATATATCCTCAACGGGCAACCGATCCAAAAAGGATTCATACAGAGAAGAATGGGGCTCTACACAAGAGAAATCTTTCTGAAATTAAAAAGATTTTTTGTTTGTATCCGTCTTTAAAGGTGTGGGCGGCTTGGGGTAACTTAATAGAAAAGCGTCCATTCTTAATGCGGTTTCTGAAGGATATTGTTGCATTAAACCCGTCAATTCAATGGGTTTGTAAAGGCAAGACCAAGAAAGGCCACCCTCGGCATCCTTTGTTTTTGAAGAAGGGGCGAGCGTTTGAGTCCTTTGATATGGAAGAATATTTGAAGCAATAAAGAAAATCACGAGGAAATAGGAGCGAGTATGAAAAGAATAGTTGCTTGGCTTGTCTGTGTTTTTACTCTTGTGCCTACTGTGGCAATGGCGACCGCCTTCTATGATTGTGAACCAAGGCCCCCGCATCTCTATTACGTTGACGGTATTGCTTTAATCGCCCTGGGCGTCCTTCTGTGCTTTTGTGTTTTTGGTTTTAGAAAATTCATGAAAAGTAAGGTTTATTGGGCTTTGCTGGTTGCTACTATTCTTTTAACTGGAGCGCAGACATATTTGTTCATTTCGTCTGATAATTGGACTGTCCTGGAGGATGAGGATTCATACCCAACAGGGGACGGCGGTTTATACATGTATTTTTGGGAGATGCTTAATTGCGAGCCGGAGTGTTAAAAAGAACTTTGCAATAACCTTGATGTCCTTATGCTCTTTCCCTTCTGTGGCATAACAGAAGAAGAAGAACAGAAGGGGGCAGTCCACCGTTAGTGGACAGGGCGTGTTGCGGATATCAGGAAGAGGTCCTGGAATTTTAAAATAGAGGTGACGTACACTTTTTTCGCAAGGCAATAGGCATAGGGTAATAAATGTGTACGTCACTTTTATTTTTCAGAAGCAAATCGAATGGTTAAAGGAGTTCGGCGCGTCGCTGGACATATAGCTTGTAGTATCGATGCTCGTTCTGCTGATTTTAGATGAAGGAGTTGGTAAAATGAATAAGGATCTTTATCAGAAAACAAAGGATATATGGATCGCAGAGAAGTGTGCTGCCCTTTCGGTCCGTTGGGCGGAGGAACTTCAATGTGCATTGGTAATTTCAAAAAAGTTAATGCGCTTTCATCAGTGGTGGCCGCTTAAAGTTTATTCATCCTTATCAAACGCCAAAAAAACGAGGCCAGTTTTCTCGCTCAGATATCGAGGGCAAGAGGTCGGTGAAATAATTGGTGGAGATAAACCTTTTTTTAATATCACGCTTACTTGTGAAACAAATAATCGTAAAAGTTTTGGGCTTATTACTAAATCTACGAAATTCGATAAGCCGAAACCGCTTTGGAACGGTAGTGAAGCCAGTAAATTTAGAAAGCAATTTAAGGATTTTGATAGTAAATTCAAAGTAGAAAAAATGAAGAGCGACGAGGCATGGTTGCAGGCCATAGTATTTGAAACAATGTTCAATAATCCTGATGCGGGTTACCATGCTTGTCAGCCGGTCTTATTCCACAGATTTCCATTTCAATGCCCGGTGCCAATTAGTGCGAACAAGGGTGTCCCAAAGAAAAGTCGGGGAAATATTGATATTCTCGCTCGAAGAGGACAAGGTGATCTTCCCCCGAAAAAGTGGACATAACGAAGAGAAGGTTTTAGTATAAAGACCAGCTCAAAAAACGGAGGTGTCCAATGGAAGGGGAAAACGGAAAAAAGAAACGGTTTGACCGGGAGTTCAAGATATCAGCGGTCAAG
>JBBRHV010000071.1:0-10361 GCA_038222225.1 Candidatus Omnitrophota bacterium | reverse complement strand
GGGGGTTGTCAAGGAGGGCTGTCCCTTAGGGTTGGCACCGATGGCCTCTACCACAGCGACGCTGGTTATGGGAGATGCGTTAGCTGCCTGCTTGATCGAGCGCAAGAAATTTCGAAAAGAAGATTTCGCTTTTTATCATCCGGGCGGATCATTGGGGCGTCAACTGTATTTGAAGGTGTCAGATCTTATGCGAAGTTCAAAACATTATTCCTGCGTGAATCAGGAGATGCTGGTTAAGAAGGTCTTGATCGCGGTGACCAAGGCCCGCTGCGGTTCGGCCTGTGTCGTCAACGCATCGGGAAAACTGGTCGGGATCCTGACCGACGGAGATATCCGGCGGAATTTGGAGCATGGCGAGGAATTTCTGAATAAAAAGGTTTCAGCGGTGATGACCAAAAAACCTGTGTGCATAAAGCAGGATGAGTTGGCAGTGGAGGCGTTTCATCTTTTAAAAGAGCGCAATATTGATGAATTGCCGGTCGTTGATCAAAAGGGGAAGTCTGTCGGGCTTTTGGATGTTCAGGATTTGCTGAAAGCAGGGCTGTTTTGATGGGGTCAAACTTGGTGGATCGCCTGTGCAAGGTCAGCGTTCTCGCTTTAGATGTCGATGGGGTGCTCACCGATGGAAAGATTGTGATCGATGCTCACGGAGAAGAATTGAAATTTTATGATGTCAAAGATGGGTTCGGAATCTATTTGTGGCATCAGGCAGGGCTTAAGACGGCGATCATTACGGCACGTTCCTCAAAACCGGTTGAAGCCAGAGCGGCCGATTTAAAGATCCATTTGGTCTATCAGGATGCTTATCCGAAACTGCAGTATTATGAAAAAATGTTGGCGGAATTTGGCGTGAGTGCGGAAGAAGTTTGTTTTATCGGTGATGATCTCACGGATTTGGAGCTGATCCGCCGTTCAGGTTTAGGAGCGGCCCCGGCAAACGCGGCGGAAGAGGTTCGGTGCGCTGCGGGCTATGTCTGTGCTCGCGCGGGAGGAGATGGCGCGGTTCGGGAAGTCATCGAATTGATCCTTAAAGCACAAAACAAATGGGAACATGTTATTGCGTCCTTTTAGACGGGGTTGCAATGATGAAGAGATTGGGTGCATATGAAAAATATTTTTTTGATCGTGTTGGCATTGCTCAATGTGTCACTTTTGGCCTGGGCGCAGGATTCGACCCAACAGATTGATGGTTTTTCATTGGAAGGATTTTCTAAAACAGGTGAGCGCTCCTGGAACGTAAACGGAGTCACCGCGGATGTTCAGGATGATGTGATTGTGATCTCTGATGTGGATGCCAATGCCTATGGAGACCGCACGGTGAACATCACGGCAAAGACCGGGGAGTACAATAAAATGAGCGGTAATGTTCATTTGCAAGACGATGTGGTGGTGACCACGGATGATGGAGGTCAGCTGAAAACAGACGAACTGGATTGGAATAAGCAAACGAACATGATTGAAACAGAGACACACGCGGTGATCACAGATGAGGGGATTATCGCCAAAGGCAAGGGGTTGAAGGCGTCCCCTGACCGGAAAGTCGCGCAGCTGAATCAGGATGTGACGGTTGATGTGGAAACGGCTTCCTCTAAAGGGGAGAGTGAGACGATTCATATCACCTGTGACGGACCCATGGAAATAGATCAATTGAACAATGTGGCAGTTTTGAAAGACAACGTGGTTGCGGTTCGGGGAGACCAGATTCTTAAGGCGGAATATGTGGAAGTCCATTTTGATCCGCAAACAAAGAAGATTGCTACGATTATCTGTACCGACAATGTTTCAGTGACGCGTGGCGCGAACATATCATACTCCGATAAGGCCATTTACAGCGCGGCTGATCAGAAGGTGATCTTTGTCGGCCGGCCTAAATTGATCATGGAAACAGATAAAACGGACAGTGATCCGTTTTTATTAGGAAATTAAATTATCCAGGTTTCTAGAGATTTATTTTTGAAATTTCCTTCAAAAATAATAAATTTATACTATAATTGAGGTCTTACTGGCAAGCGTTAGGAAGGGGAATATGGGAGTCGGTCTTTTAGAAACGCACGGGTTATCGAAAAGTTATGGCGGCCGTAAAGTGGTCGACGGGTTAAGTATTTCGATCGGCCGTTCTGAAATCGTGGGAATCCTCGGACCTAACGGGGCAGGTAAGACAACATCATTTTATATGATCGTTGGAATTATTCCCTGCGATAATGGTAATATTTTTTTTGATCAGGAAGATGTCACTCGGCTTCCGATTCATAAGCGTTGCCGTCTAGGCATGGGGTATTTGGCTCAGGAGTCATCGATCTTTCGCAGATTAACGGTGGAAGAGAATATTCTGGCGGTCTTAGAGACGTTGGATTTAAGTCCCCGGGAGCGCCGGCGCCGTTTGCAGTCGTTGCTGGAAGAATTAAACATTGCTCATTTGGCAAAAAGTAAGGCGTATACGCTCTCTGGCGGGGAGCGCCGCAGACTTGAGATCACACGGGCACTGGTAACGAAGCCTTCGTTTTTGTTGTTGGATGAGCCCTTTTCCGGGATTGATCCGATCGTTGTCGCCGAAGCTCAGGATATTATCAAGACGCTTAAAGAGCGGGGGTTGGGAATTTTATTGACTGATCATAATGTCCGCGAAACCTTGTCGATCACGGATCGGGCTTATCTGATCGCAGACGGCAAAGTGCTGATTTCCGGCACCGCGCAGGATCTGATCAATGATACGCGGGCAAAGGAGCTTTATTTAGGAGAAAAGTTTCAGATGTAGTTTAGACTAATTCGCAACTAAGAGGATGTGAAGAGATGAAAGTAGCAGTAAAAAAATTAGACACACTTAAACGTGAACTTTCTTTTGAAGTCGATAAAGAGCGCGTTGCGCAGCATCAGCAAGAGGTTTATAAGGAAGTGGCCAAATCCGCTAAAATCCGCGGGTTCAGACCGGGTAAAGCTCCGCGGGATGTGGTTGAATCTGAGTATGGTGCGCTCATCAAGGAAGAAACCATCAAAAAAATTATTCCTGAGGTTTATCAGGCGGGGGTTGAACAGGAAAAGCTGGCGCCATTAGATTATCCCGAGATCAGCAATGTGGAATTTAAGGATGGACAGGTTTTTTTCAAGGCGGTCATCGAAATTAAGCCGGAGGTCAAAGTTCCAAATTATAAGGGGATCTCGGTTGAGCGTAAAAGCTCGAAGGTCACCGAGGAAGACATTAGTAAAACTTTGGAGTATTTCAAGAAGGGCCAAGGTAAAGAGGGTCAGCCGGAATTGGACGATAATTTTGTGAAGGGCCTTGGGTATCCGAATTTGGAATCCTTTAAGGAGTCGCTGGCCCGTCAGATGGAGATTGATAAAGACCGCCAGAACCGGCTGGATGTGGAAAAACAGATTACAGATCATTTGGTTAAATCCGCGAAATTGACCGCGCCGCAATCCTTGGTTCAGAAGCAGCTTGATCATCGGGTTGGCGAGCTCAAACAGCGCCTGCAGTCTCAGGGATTGGCTGAGGAGGAGATCCAGAAGCGCGAACAAGAGATGCGCAAGGAGCTCAAAGAGGCGGTGGAACGTGATGTGAAGATGTATCTCATTTTTGATAAAATCGCGGAACTTGAAAATATGGAACTGAAACAGGGTGAAAATTTGCCGGTAAAGGTCATGGAATTGCTGATGAAGGAAGCCCAGTGGAAGGAAAGTAAGGCGAAGTAGTCCGTGGTTCAGGTTTGAAGAAAAGTTATTTAACGCAAGGAGGCAGGCATGAATCCGGTTGCTCAAACATTAGTCCCTATGGTCATTGAAAAGAGCGGTCATGGGGAGCGGGCCTATGATATTTTTTCACGCTTGCTTAAGGACCGCATTGTATTTATCGGCACTGCCATTGATGATACGGTGGCCAACTTAATTATTGCTCAATTGTTGTTTTTGCAGAGCGAAGATCCGGCAAAGGATATTCATATTTACATTAATTCGCCGGGCGGGTCAGTGACGGCCGGATTGGCGATCTATGACACTATGCAGTTTATTAAACCCGCGGTCTGCACCTATTGTATCGGCCAGGCCTCGAGCATGGGAGCGGTTCTGCTGGCGGCCGGAGCGCCAGGCAAACGGTTTTCCTTGCCGTATTCCCGTATTATGATTCATCAGCCCTGGGGCGGAACTCAAGGAACAGCCAGTGATATTTCTATTCAGGCCAAGGAAATCTTGCGCATGAAAGAAACGTTGATCGGGATTTTAGCGCAGCACACGAAACAGTCGGTTGAGAAGGTCACGCAGGATTCAGACCGCGATTTTTTTATGTCAGCGGAAGACGCTAAGAATTATGGTCTAGTTGATGATGTGATCCGTTCACCGAAGGTGATGAAGGCATAATTTTATTATTGAAAGGAAATGCTTTATGAAAAGAAATCTTTTGCTCACTCCAGGACCAACTCACGTTCCAGCACAATTGTGCGCAGTTTTGGGCAAGCCCATTATTCATCACCGGACGCCTCAGTTTCAGGTTTATTTGAAGGAGGCTATGGAGGGGCTGCAGTTTGTTCTGCAGACCAAGAATGATGTTTATCTGATGGCCGCTTCCGGGACCGGCGCTATGGAAGCCAGTGTCTCGAGCTTTCTCTCAGAAGGAGACCATGTGATCACCGTGGATAGCGGAAAATTCGGTGAACGTTGGACAAATTTGTGCAAAGCTTTTAAGGCAGCGCCGACAGTGCTGAAAGTCGAATGGGGGAAAGCGGTGACGGCCGCAGATATCGAGAAGGCCTTAAAAGCAGATCCTTCCGTCAAAGCGGTTTATGTGACGTTATGCGAAACTTCAACCGGCGCCACGCCGGACCTGAAGTCTATCGGCGAGGTTGTCAAGAAAACGAATGCGGTTTTGGTTATTGATGCGGTGAGCGGTTTGGGTGTTGTGGATCTTAAGATGGATGAGTGGGCTATTGATGTTGTTGCTTCTGGTTCGCATAAGGGTTTTATGCTTCCTCCGGGGTTGGCCTTTGTGGCGGTGAGCACGAAAGCCAAAAAGCTTATGGAAAATTCGACGGCACCGAAATTTTATTTTGATCTGCGTAAATATGCAAAAGTCGCCAGTAAACCGGACACTCCGTTTACACCGGCGATCGGGATCGTGATCGCGTTGACTGAAAGTCTTCGGATGATCAAGGAAATCGGTTTGGAAAAATTGTTCGCACAGTTTGCTCGTTTAGCCGGAGGCATACGCGCAGGGGCCAAGGGCTTGGGTCTTACGATCTATACGGATGAATCAGCCCGTTCCAATGTGCTGACGGCAATCAATCTTCCGGAAGGCATGGACGGCGGGAAGGTCGTTAAAATCATGCGTGATACATATGGTATTTCTGTTGCCGGCGGTCAAGATGATCTGAAAGGAAAGATTATCCGGGTCGCTCATATGGGGGCATTGGATGAATATGACATGCTCACTGGGTTGTCCTGTTTGGAAAAGGTCTTAAAAGAATTGGGATATAAATTTGAGCTTGGCGCTGGTGTGGCTGCAGCACAGAAATATTTTAATGAAACCGCATAACAATATAGGATCGGGACAATGAAAATACTTATCACGGATAAAATGGCTCAGGAGGGTGTCGATATTTTGAAAGCGGTCAAGGGATTTGAGGTTGACTGCAAGTTTGGTATCGATGTTGAAGAACTCAAAAAAATTATTAAAGACTATGATGCTCTGATCATCCGCAGTGGCACAAATGTTACAGCGGATATCATTGAAGTTGCAGGGCGATTGAAATATATCGGTCGGGCTGGCGTTGGGTTGGATAATGTCGACCTGAAGGCTGCCACGAAGAAAGGTATTGTGGCGATGAATACGCCGGCCGGAAATACAACTTCAACTGCTGAACAGACGATGAGTTTGATCTTGTCTCTTTCTCGCAACATTGCCCAGGCCGTTGCGTCGACCAAAGCCGGACAATGGGAACGCTCGAAGTTCAAAGGAGTTGAGCTTTACGGAAAAACATTAGGGGTGGTCGGATTAGGGCGCATCGGAACAACGGTTGCCAACATGGCACGGGGTTTCGGAATGAAAATTGTTGGCTTTGATCCCTTTTTATCCCTGGAGGTGGCGGGTCAGCGCGGCATTGAAATGGTTGAGCTTGAAACTCTGTTTAAGACGGCAGATTTTATTACGGTGCATGTTCCTAAAACTCCCGAGACCAAGGGCATGATCGGCGAGAAAGAAATCGCGTTGATGAAAAAAAGTGTCCGCCTTATTAATTGCGCTCGCGGAGGGATTATTAATGAGCAGGCGCTTGTGAAGGCATTGGAGGAGAAGAGGATCGCCGGCTGTGCGGTTGATGTTTATGAGCAGGAACCTCCGGATCCGAAACACCCGTTATTCAAATTTGATAATTGTATAACGACGCCTCATTTGGGCGCTTCAACGGATGAGGCTCAAATTAATGTCGCGATTGAAATTGCCGAGACTGTCCGCAACGCGCTTTTAGGGAAAGGCATTGTCAATGCCGCGAATTTTCCCTCGGTCAGCGCTGAGGCGTTTGCGGTTCTTGAACCGTATATTAATTTGGCGGAAAAAATGGGTATTTTCGCCGGGCAATTGATCACCGGTCACGTGAACGGAATAAAAATTTCTTATAATGGAGAAATGAACAAACACAAAATAGAGCCGGTGACCATGTCGTTGGTCTATGGGATCTTAAGTCCGATTTTAGGTGAGACCATCAATGCCGTGAATGCTCTGGCTGTTGCCAAAGAACGCGGGATCAGCATCGAGGCTGTTCAATCTCAAAAGGAGGAGGAGTTTGTCAATCTGATCAGCGTGGAGATCTCCACGGATCAGGAACCATTGACCGTGTGGGGAACCATTTCAAGCAATAAACAGCCGCGTATCGTACGGATTAATAAAGTGTATGTTGAGGCCCGTCCGGAAGGGTTTTTGGTTTTTATCAAAAATAATGACGTTCCTGGTGTTGTTGGAACCGTCGGAACTGTGCTGGCGCAGGATCATGTCAATATCGCGGGGATTACGTTCGGTCGTGAAGTCCCGGGGGGATTGGCGGTTTCTGTTGTTAACGTCGATGATGAGGTTTCAGAAGGAACGATTGAAAAGATTCAAAAGGCAAAAGATATTTTATTCGTTAAGCTTTTAAAAGTTTAACGGATTTTTAACCTGAAATAACGGGACTCTTCACGCATGGGGGATGCTGCGGTCAATCCGATCAATATGGGTTTAATGTTCACTGCCGGTTTGAGTGATCTGATGCGGCCCGTCTATCCGCTGTTTCTATTTTTATTCCTGGCTATTGCTCTTTCACTTCGGAAACATCCTTTTGAACTGAAGCTTTATGGGGTTCTATTGCTGGTTTTTTATGTCCTGTCCAGTTTGTCGGTTTTGACCGGCGCGGTGGATGAATTTTTTTTCCGCATCGAGTATATGTTGGCATTTTTTGAAGTCATAAAAGGATTGCTGGCTGTTTGGATGCTCTGGACCGGCGCGTGTCTGTTCAAGGATTGGATGACGGGTTTGCGTTCAGAAAGCGGACCGTTTATCATGCGTCTTTCCGAGCTTCAATTTTTAAGCAATGCAGAGGAACGTTTCAAATGGTGTTTTACGGCGGCAGTTCGTTGGTTTATTTATGTTGCGGCCGGTATTTTTTTTGGGATGATCATCGGGTCCATGCAGCCCCATGAAACGGTTTTTAATATGATTTATCATGCTTTAATTTATCCGAATCGGTATTATCTTTTGGCGCTTATAATTTATCAAATGGTCTTGACACTGCCGTTTTCTGCAGTATTATGGCTTTTTAGTTCAGTCCGCGGACGTAAAACATTGGCTCGGTGGGCCGAAACGCCATCCAGGCTGCGTATTGTTTGTTCAGCGGTGTTTCTGGGTTGTCCGATCGCATACGGTTGCGTCTGGCTGCTAAATTTTTTTGCTTAACATATGAAAGGATGCGACATGAACTGTGTTGTTGTTGGGGCTCAATGGGGCGACGAAGGAAAAGGTAAGCTGATTGATTTTCTTTCGAAGGATGCTGATATTACCGCGCGTTATCAGGGGGGGAACAATGCTGGGCATACAATTGTGGTTGAAGATAAGAAATACGTGTTTCATTTAATTCCATCGGCGGTTCTGCATCGGGACAAAGTTTGCGTCATCGGTAATGGTGTGGTGGTGGATCCAAAAGCATTGATTGCCGAGATTGATGAGCTGGCTGGAGAAAATATTCATGTAACGCCCCAACAACTAAAGATTTCCGGGCTCTGTCATGTGGTCATGCCCTATCATCGGGTGTTAGACAGTCTGCGTGAATCCAAGCGGGAAAATAAAATCGGCACAACCGGACGGGGTATCGGTCCTTGTTATGCAGACAAGGTCACGCGCTGCGGGATCCGCATTGTTGATTTGTTAAATGAACGTGTTTTTAAGGCAAAATTGGAAGATAATCTGCGGGAAAAAAATGAAACGTACACCAAGGTTTTTGGATATCCTGATTATAAATTTGATGAGATTTTTAAGGAGTACCGGAGATACGCGAAGCGTCTTGCTCCTTATGTGACAAACACGGCTGTATTTTTGAACAAAGAAATTGACCGGGGAAAATCTGTTCTTTTTGAGGGTGCCCAAGGGACATTTTTGGATATTGATTTTGGAACGTATCCTTATGTGACATCTTCGAATTCGATCGTCGGTGGGGTTTGTACCGGAACTGGGGTTCCTCCGACAAAGATTGATAAGGCAGTGGCCGCAGTCAAGGCGTACACAACCCGTGTGGGTGAGGGGCCGTTTCCGACGGAGTTCAAAAAGAGGATGTTAGAGAAAATTCAGTCAAAGGGGGGGGAATTTGGGGCTACCACCGGCCGTCCTCGTCGATGCGGGTGGTTTGATGCGGTTTTGGTCCGTTATTCTACGATGATCAACGGGATTTCGGAACTCGCGATTATGAAGCTGGATGTTCTGGATGGGCTTGATAAGATTAAAATTTGTGTTGGTTACACCTATCGGGGAAAGACATTTGATGAATTTCCGATGGATTCCGAGATAATCAGTAAAGTTAAGCCGCTTTATATTGAGGTGGATGGGTGGTCGAAACCGACCGCCGGCATTCAAAAGTACGAGCAGTTGCCGCTGAATGCCCGTAGATATATTGAAAAGCTTGAAAAATTGCTGAAAGTGCGCATTCGTTATGTTTCGACTGGTTCAAAGAGGGATCATACGATCATCCGTTTTTGAAGATAGATTCTATATCTTTTATTTTTAATAAGATAGAATGGGCTTGACTTTAAATAGAGCCTTTGTTAAGATTGAAAAAACATCAACAAGGAGGATGTGATGCGTAAGGCAACATCACTGTTTTCTGTCTGTGCGCTTTTAATGGTTGTTGTTTTCGCAACCAGTGGATGTACTCTTGTTTTCCAAAAGGGTCGCCGTAAAGATGTCGAGCGAATTTCTGAGCTGCAAAGTCAGAATGCACAACTGCAAACAGAATTAAGTGAACTTGAGCGTGCGCAACGTGAGTTGGAAAGCCGCCTTAAGGGAGAGATCAGTGACCGCAATGTCAAGGTCGAAATGATGGAACGCGGCCTAGTCATTACTTTTGTGGCGGAAGTCTTGTTTGATTCAGGAAAATCTGTCTTACGTGACCAAGCCTTATCGACTTTGGATAAAGTGGCGCGGGTCTTAAATACGACTGTTAAAGATCTCAATGTTGGTGTTGAGGGGCATACAGATAATGTTCCGATCAAGCATTCGGGATGGAAATCAAATTGGGAACTTTCTGCGGCTCGTGCGATGAGTGTTCTGCATTATTTAACGGATGAATATGGTGTTGCTCCAGAACGTTTATCAGCAACAGGATATGGCGAGTATCATCCGGTTGCATCGAATGAAGCAACCGAAGGTCGTCAGCAGAATCGCCGTGTTGAAATTGTGATTTTGCCCAGAGCGGAAAAACAAAAAGCCGTTTATGAAAATCAGACTGAAAATCTCAAATAAAGATTTCGTCGAATCATGGAGGCAACAATGAAGAACAAGACATTACCGGTAGCAGTATTTGTGGCGATTTTAGGTTGTGTTTTGGCCGTGAGTGCCAATGTCACAACGTCAAAGATTAAGAATTTGTATGATACAGAGCAATATAAGCGCTTAACCGCTGAGCAGGAGCTTCAGAAGGCTCAAGGGTATATTTCAAAGCTCCAGGCAGATTTCAAAGCATCTCAGGATAAATTGGGAAGCATCGAAAATATTTTGAGTCAGGGAAAATCGATGAATCAAGATATGTCTTCCCAGCTTGAAAAGTTGCAGCAGGAGAGGGATGCGGCAAGAATGGAGCTGGATGCATTGATGAAGGCTCAGGCTGCACCGCAGCCAGAAGCGGCGGGGAATTAGAATG
>JBBRHV010000070.1:0-10519 GCA_038222225.1 Candidatus Omnitrophota bacterium | reverse complement strand
TTTGTTTTCATAACCTGATTTTATCGCTTCAGGTAAACGTGTCAAGTTTTCAAAGAACAAATGTTTTTGTAAATGCTTTTAAACAATAAACTTAACTCAAACAAATGGGTCTTATTTACCCACTAGAAACGGTGTAGACCCTAAAGTATGAAGAGCAGCCCTTGTTCTCGGCGAGCGGTTCGCTGATCTTGGATCAGTTTTCATTGTTAGCTCGACAAAGGGATTTTTATCGTAAGAACATTCAGACGAGCGGGGCCACTGAGGCGTACTGGCGGAGTTGGAGGCATGAAGGAGAGATTATTTTTTATCGTTTTAAAAATGAAGCGGAGCACAGTCTTCCCTATTATACCCGGATGGCCAAAGCCTTCGGCGAGCTGCCGGATGGGCTGAAGGATCAAAACATCAGGGGGTTTTGGGAGGGCATTGTTTGGATGGACGGAAGTTCATTAACCCCGGAGATTGAACGATTTTTTAAAGAGATGATGGGTCTGAATGATCCTGCCTTGAAACTTGTGGCGTATCGAACGCTCATGCGGTCTGATCCGGTCGGGGCTTCTGACGGGGTTCTTAAGGCGTATATTGAATATCGGGCGCAGCACGCTTCAATAGAGCCTTCTCTTGAAAAGTTTTTTGTTGATTTTTTAACGCCGGCCGTTAATCGGCTGGCGGTTTCTGAACAAGCGGGTTTTCTGCAGACGATCCCGCAGGTTCTGAATGGAGTTCTGGATGCTCAAGACCCGCAACGATTGCTTCTTTATCGGCTGCTGATCTGGCCGTATATTAATGTTCTTGATCTGACAGGGCGGAGGGCGGAAGCCGTAGCTGTTACAGAGAAATGCTGGAAGATTTTAAAGGAGGGTTCGTCTGAGGATATGAGCCCGGAGAGATTGAAATTTCTTGCGGAATTAGATCTGAAGCTTGTCTGGATGGAAGGGCGAACGCAGCAAGATCCGGGACTGGTGCAATATTTGTATGATCCGAGCACCCCGAGTTATTTGCGCCAGCGCGCGGAAATTGAACCGCCGCGTTCCGATGGACCGTTGGATCTGAACGGGTTTGGCAAGTTAGATCTTGTGCATGGTCAAAAATACACATCGGTCATCAGCCGTTCAAGCGAATTTTATGGGCCTCAAGGCGGCGGAGTCACTTCGAGCACGTCATTCACTCGTCGGGTGGATGCTGAGGGAAATGAGTCCTTTGAAAGCCATGGGATTGATGCTGCGACAAGGCAGGCGCCGCAGGATCAGCGCTGGCAAGGATATGTCATTGATAAAATGCCTTATCAATTAGAAGCGTATGCTTTGGGTTCGTCGGAAAGCCGTTTGATCGACCGCAGAGGTCTGATCGAGAATGGGAAATTTTTTCAAGCGGCGATGATCCGTGACCGGAACAAAATGTTCCTGAAGATGTATGTTTATGATTTGACGTCATCCGGTCAGGGAGCGCTGCTTGGGCAGATCGAGGTTCCGGATTCTAAGTCCGGAGCGTCCTTCTCTATTACTGGCGTTGCGGTCGGAGCGGATCGGGTTTTTGTCGCAACGACAGCCGGCTTTGCGGAATTTCAGAGAACGTCCGTTCAGCCGATTCCTGAAGCTGACAAAAAGCGCGCAAGCGGGGTTGCAGAATATGAACCGTATGTTGTTTCAAAACCGGAACAATCCGCTCAGCCTATTCCTGAAGTTGACAAAAAGCCTGCAAGTGGGTTTTCAGAATATGAGCCATATTATGTATCAAAGCCGGAACAGGCTTTGTCTGCGGTAAATCAAAAAACAACCGGTTCTGCTTTCTGGAGAGATCAATCCAACGGAGCTCCGGATGAGCGGATCACGGCGCTTGCTTATCATAACGGAATATTTTACATGGGCACCGGATTGGCAGATGATTTTCTGCCGGAACTCAAAGGCGTATCAGGCCTGATCGCCTATGACCCTGTGAAGGACCAATACGCCTTGTTGGCCTCCAGTCGGGCCTTAGATGGAAAAAGTCTTTTAGAGCAAGGCGAACCGTATCAGATCAAGGCCATGCTGGTTGACCCAGAGCGGGAATGTTTGTGGTTTGCCGTCGGAGGAAATGACCGGGTCAATGGGGTTTGGCGTTATGATTTCAAAACGCAGGTGTTTCATTATGCTGTCCCAGAAACCCTTTCGGTTCAGGATATCCAGTGGTTCAGAAATCAGATCGTGTATGCCATGTATGGATCGGGTTGGGTGTTGTATGACCCTGACCAAAATAAAAAGACCTGGCTGATGAGCTACACTGTTTCAGCTTGGACCGGGTCTCAGACGCCGATACCTCCTAATGGCGTGACTGGAGAGCCTCTGTACGGGTATCCTAAGACCAGATTATGGCCGTTTGTCTTTGAGTCAGACGGAAGTCTTTTGACGGTCGGATGGGACACTTATGAGCTTCTTTTGCATCGTCCGGGTCAGCCGGTTGAAGCATTAAAGAAACTGGATTCTCAGGCGGGTTTTGTGAGTCAAATCCAATACTTAGCCAAGGATCAATATGGGACATGGCTTTTGGCTGAGGGTGGGCAGGTTTTCAAATTGAATAAAAAAGACAGCGCACAGCCGGGACCGGTTAAGTAAAAATGAAGCAACAGACATATGCGCGCTGCGCGTTTTTCTTTGCGCGATGTTCTTATTTAACCCCTGAATAGAAACCGGAGCCGACTCTCTTGATTGCGGTGCCAGACAAACACATCGCGATTGCGCTGTGGCCATTGGTCTGCCAGCCCAGGCCCGTGGCGCAGTAGATATCACCGCCGGGATCCGCGGCGTAGAGTTCATGCGAGTTGCGCACAGCCATAATGGGGGACCATGCACCAAAGGATGGTGTGTAATAATTGAAATGTGCGTTTGGAGAAGACCCTGGGTCTGCAGTGTAGTTACGCCAATTCGTTAGAATACAGTTGCCGTAATCAGATGGATCCCATAAGGCGCAAACTTCGATCGCGCGACGGATACTAGCGATCCCAGCCATGGCTTCAGCTGAACGTGCCTGTTCAACAGCTTTAAACATTCGAGGCAGGGCCAGACTGGCCAGGACAGCCACAATGATGATCACAATGATCAGCTCTAAGAGTGTGAAGCCTTTGTTCATCAGAATTCCTTTGGGAAAGACTATTTCTCCTAAAATTTAAATAGTCAACTTCTAATAAAAGTATAGCATTGAAATTTTTGGAGGGCCATCTAAAGGTGAAATACGTGAAATAGAAGATTTTGAATAAAAAAGAAAAAATTTTATAAGCGGTAGGTTTTTCCGTTGTTTTTTTTGCTATAATGAAGAAAAAATTTTTCACATAAGGGGTGGATTATGAACGAGATCAAGGTCACATTGAGTGAAAAAGATATTCCACGTCAATGGTACAATTTGGGGGCTGATCTAAAAGGGCCGATGCATCCTCCCTTGGGTTCGGATGGCAAGCCGGTTACGCCGGAGCAGATGGCCAGGATCTTTCCGGCCAATTTGCTGGAACAGGAGATGACCCAAAGCCGCTGGGTGGATATTCCTGAAGAAATTTTAGAGATCCTTTACCGCTGGCGGCCCGCGCCGCTTCGCCGGGCGCGGTATTTGGAGCAGCATTTAAAGACTCCGGCCAGGATCTATTATAAGGATGAAAGCGTGAGTCCCGCCGGAAGCCATAAGCCGAACACCGCCGTACCGCAGGCCTGGTACAACAAACAGTTTGGCACCAAACGCCTGACCACTGAGACCGGCGCCGGTCAATGGGGAAGCGCGCTGTCGTTTGCCTGCAGCCTGATCGGCCTGGAGTGCAAAGTATTTATGGTGCGGATCAGTTTTGATCAGAAGCCGCTTCGCCGGATCATGATGAATATTTGGGGAGGAACCTGTGTGGCCAGCCCCAGCCAGGAAACGGTTACCGGGCGTCAGGTTTTAAGGGAGACGCCGGATACTCCGGGCAGTCTGGGGATCGCGATCAGTGAGGCGATCGAGCAGGCCTTGGAAGACAAAAGCGGGAAAACCAAGTATTCTTTAGGCAGTGTTTTGAACCATGTGATGCTGCATCAGAGCATTATCGGGCTTGAGGCAAAAAAACAATTAAGCCTGATCGGCGAGCATTTGCCGGATGTGATCATCGGCTGCGCCGGAGGGGGAAGTAATTTTGCCGGGATCTCGTTTCCGTTTGTTCACGACAAGATCAACGGGGCGAAGATCGCGATCATTCCGGTCGAGCCGACGGCTTGCCCAACCTTGACGCGGGGACCGTTCACTTATGATTTTGGTGATAAGTCCGGGCAGACGCCGCTGTTGGCGATGCACACCCTTGGCCACAATTTTGTTCCGGCACCGATTCATGCCGGCGGATTGCGTTATCACGGGATGTCGCCGCTGGTGAGCCAGGCGGTCGAGGAAGGCTTGCTTGAGCCGCGCGCCTATGATCAAATTGCCAGTTATGAGGCGGCATTGTTGTGGGCCAAGACCGAAGGAACGATCTGTGCCCCGGAAACCAGCCATGCCATCGCCGGCGCCATTGAGGAGGCGATCAAGGCGCGAGAAGAAGGCAGAGAAAAAGTGATTCTGTTTTGTTATAGCGGGCACGGGATGATGGATTTGCTGGGATATGATAAATTTCTAAAAGGTGAGCTCACGAGCTACGCGCTTCCGGAAGAGGAGTTAAAAGCGTCGCTTGCCGCGTCTTTGAACGGCTTGCCTAAGGCGGAATAAGAAAGAGGAAACGGATGCCAAAACAAAGGATTTGTTTTTGCTTGTGGGTTATTCTTCTGGGTGTGTTCGCGCGTTTTTCATATGCTGAGCCCGCGCACGTTGAGGTCAAAAAGCATGGTGACGGGCAGTGGGCGCTTTTGGTCAACGGAGAACCATTTTTTATTAAAGGCGTTGTTTACAATTTTATGGCGGTTGGCGATGACCCTAATAATGGAACGCTGCGTCCGTGGAGCATGATGGACTTGGACCAGAATGGGAAGGTCGATGTTGCTTATGATTCCTGGGTTGATAGCAACGGCAATAATGTTCAGGATGAAGATGAGCCTGCTGTTGGGGACTGGCAGCTTCTCAAAGATTTGGGAGCCAATACGCTTCGTATCTATCAAATGACGAGTTCCGACGAACGCATCCGGCATTTATATACTAATGATGGCGCGCGGCTGACCTTTGATCACCCTCCGGACAAAGAACTGTTCCGGGATTTGTACAACCGTTATGGTATCCGGCTTGCGATCGGACATTTTTTCGGAGAATGGACCATCGGTTCCGGTGCCTCTTGGGAGAAGGGGACCGATTATACGGATCCGGTTCAGCGTCAGAATCTTCTGGAGAGCATTCGTGTGATGGTGGAGGAACATAAAGATGAGCCGTACACACTTCTTTGGATTATCGGCAATGAAAATTTTAACCCCTATGATCAGGACAATGCCGAGACGCAGGTTGAGGCTTTTTTGACGCTGGTCAATGAGGCTGCGCAAATTATTCACCAGATGGATCCTGATCATCCGGTAGCGATGTGTAATTTTCACATTGATCATCTGGAAGATATCGCCCGCTTTGCGCCGGATATTGATATTTTCGGGATGAATGTTTATAGTCAGGGATTTCAGTCCCAGTACGATAAGATCAAGACTGTTTTTGACCGTCCGGTTTTGATCACGGAATACGGAACGCCGGCGTGGGGTGAGGATGACCGCAGTTTTGCCAGCCAAAAAAGTTATCATCGAACCTGTTGGCGGGATATTTATGAAAATCGTTACGGCGGATCCCGCGGGGGCAACAGCATCGGCGCGATGGTTTTTGTATGGTCGGATCAGTGGTGCCTCGCTGGAAATCCGTTTGTTCATGATAAAGGAGAATCGTTGGGCGTGAAGCTGATTGAGTGGTACGGCTTGGTCGGCCTCGGGGACGGCAGTCACAGTCCGTTTTTGCGCGATTTAAAACGGGTCTATTTTTTGTATCAGGACTTTTGGAAAGCATCCGGAGCGGAAGCGGCCCATGAATAGAAAAAATTCGCGTGCCTTTTTCAGCCGGGCGCCGAATCGTTCACTGCTATGGTATAATATGCCCTAAAGGGCAGGGCAAAAAGGAAGACTTATTATGGCGAGAATTTTATTAATTGAAGATGATCGAGATATGGCCAATGTCCTTAGCCTGCGTTTAAAAAATGAAGGGTTTGATATCACGATCGCTGTTGACGGTTACATTGGGTTGAAAATCGCTCATCAAGAGCGGCCGGAACTTATTATTCTGGATCTGATGCTTCCGGCGGGCGGAGGTTTGGCCACACTGAAAAATCTGCGCATTTCAACGCATACTCAAAAGATTCCGGTTTTGGTTTTAACGGCCAGTATGGACGAAGCCCAAAAGCAGCGTGTTTTGGATGTGGGGGTTTCCGCGTATTTGCAAAAGCCCTATGATGCCCAGGAGTTGATTTCAACGATCCAGGGGATTATCAATCAGTAGTAGAAGAATGAGGATAAGTTTGCTTCTTGCAATAACGCAGGAGGCTATTTTTAATGGAACCGGGTGGTTTTTTAAAACAAGATGGAGGGTGGTTTTATGGGTAAGGGTGATCGACGGACTAAAAAGGGAAAAATTTGGCGTGGAACTCACGGTAAACTTCGACCTTCGTCCAAAGAAGGCAAAAAATAAATTTTTGCCCTATCAATCGTTAAGGCAGCTATTTTGGCAAGCAAACCTGGTCCGGTTTTTTCCGGATCAGGTTTGTTTTTTAGGAGAGGAGGGAAAAGGCGCGGAATTTTGTGTTTCTTGCGGATTTTTGAATTATCATAATAATATCCAAGGAGCTGATAGTAGGAAAACATTCTGGTTGAGAGAAATCAATTTGACGGATTTTATTGATAGAGAGGGCCCAGGAGGCTGGAGCATTCTGTTTCATCCGCAGAAAAGATTTTTTCGACGGTATAATCCGGATTTAAGGGCCGTGCGGGGCAATAAGGGGTTGACAGAGAAAGAAACATCATTATAGTATAAAAAATTATTTGAAGCGCATCGCTTAAAGAGTTTTGGGGAGTTCAACAGGAAGGACGGCAATGGTTACGATACAGGATTTTATGAATTTTGAGTTTCTGGTGGCTGAAATTAAAGAAGTTCAGGAGCATCCGGATGCGGACAAATTGTATGTTTTGAAAGTGGATACCGGGACAGGAGAGAAGCAGATTGTGGCCGGCATCCGTAAAAGTTATACGCCTGAGCAGTTGGTCGGCAAACGGATTGTTCTGATCAATAATTTAGAGCCGGCCGTGATCCGCGGTCAAGAGTCGCAGGGGATGCTGTTGGCCGCCAGCAGCCAGGATGGCCCGGTGGTCTTGACGGTTGATCGGGATGTTCCCTTGGGAGCAAAGGTTCGATAGCGTCAGGAGACCCGCCATGACGGTTGTCACAAAGCATTTCAAATGTTCCACCAAAGGCAATGCCCAGGTGATCAATATCACCGAGGATGTGGCGCGGCTTGTTTCTGCTTCGGGAATCAAAGAAGGTCTGATGACGGTCAGCGTGATCGGTTCGACCGGAGCGGTCACCACTTGTGAATATGAACCCGGCCTGGTGGAAGACATCGCCGAGGTCGTGGAGAAGCTGATCCCACAGGGGAGCTATCATCATGACCGGACCTGGGGCGACGGCAACGGGCACTCGCATTTGAGAGCCTCGCTGTTTGGCCCGTCCTTGAGCATTCCCTTTAAAGGCGGGCGCATGCTGTTGGGAACATGGCAGCAGATCATTTTTATTGATTTCGATAACCGGCCGCGCCAGCGTGAGCTGGTCGTTCAATGTATGGGGGACTGATGCGTTCATATGGTTTAAAACAGATCGTTCCGTCGGACATCTGTCTTCAATGCGAAGGATGTTGCCGTTTTGAGTCTGATACGACTGAGTGGAGGCCTTTAGTTTGCCAGGAGGAACGGGTCCGCACCATGAATGAAGAGGCGACCGAGGTGCCTTTCAGCATCCAGACCGTTGATGCCTTTGGATATCTCCATGCCACGCGCTGCGGCGGGGAGTGTTTTCCCTGCCAATATTTTTCCATGACAGATTATTCCTGCGCGGTGTACAACCGCCGTCCGTTTGAATGCGCGTTGTACCCGTTTGTGTTTTACCGCAAAGGAGAGGAACGGTGGCTGTCTGTTCATTTGCCCTGTCCGTATGTCCGCGATCAGCTGCACACAGAAGAATTTCAGGGGCATATCCGTTTCATGAAGGAATGGCTGGTCAATCCCGGGATCCAGCAATTCCTGCGCCGGAATCCTTCTGTTTTTCATGAGTATTCGGGGTTCGAGCATGAGCTGGCCCATGTTTGTCAGGTCCAGTGGAATACCTTTCAAGCCGGTCCGTTCTTGATGGAGTTGAAACCGGTTTTTGAACAGGCCATGAAAGAGAAGCAGCCGGACATTTCCGCGCAGTCTTTCGCCGGTATAGCGGCCTGGAGCGATTTTTTTTCTTTTGAACAGCGCACAATCGACGGGGCTTTATGTGTTTTTGCCAGCGATCAAATCGGCACATTTCTGTATATGCCGCCGATCGCCGAAACATGTTCACCGACAGCGGTCGAGGCGTGTTTTGACATTATGGAGAGGGTCAACAGCGGCAGCGGTATTTCGCGCATTGAGCATGTGGCGCAAAATCAGCTGGCGTTTTTTCCGCCGGAGCAATATGATGTTCAGTTTAAAACAGACGAATATTGTTATCAGCGGCAGGATATTTTGGATCTGAAAGGAAATGCCTATAAGTCCCAGCGTTCAGAATACAACCGCGCCAAAAGCTGCGGTTCGCTGGAAGTGCGAAATTATGAAAAAAAAGATTTTGAGGATTGTTTGAGCTTGTATGCGCACTGGGCTCAGGCGAAAGGTCAAGTCATTCAGGATGAAATGGCGCGGTATATGCTGGAGGATAACCGTTGGGCGCACCGGACCGTTCTCGACAACGTGGAAGAGTTTGGTGTCATTGGAAAAGTGCTTTTGATCGACGGGAAGATTCGCGGTTACACCTTCGGTTATCCGTTAAATCAAGAAACATTCTGCGTTCTTTTTGAAGTGACGGATCCAGATTATAAGGGGATTTCAACGTTCATTTTTCGAGAATTTTGCTCCTCGGTTGAAGCTGCGCCGTACCGGTATGTCAATGTGATGGATGCCATGGGCCTTGAAGGAGTGCGCCAGGCCAAGGAGTCTTTTCACCCGTTCAAGAAGGAGGCGGTCTTTGTTGTCCGCCGCAAAGGATAAAGAATATAAATTTAAAGTTTCTAATTGCCAGAGAAATCAGATGTGCTTATAATGAAATCCATGAACAAAACATTCCGGTGTGTCTGTACAACTGCTGTTTTCCTGATTGCAACGGTTCCCGTTTGGGCTCAAAATAAAGCTCAGACAATGACTTCTGCTCAAGCCAAATCTTTGAGCTATGACGAGTGGCAGAAAACCATTGAAGACGCCAAACAGGAAACCAAAAATCTCCTGGATGAAAATGAGCGCTTAAACAGCGAGTATGACTTTCTGAAAGAGAAGATGGCTGCTCTGCAGACGTCTGTTTTAGAACTTAAAAATGATATGCAGGCGCAGAAAAATGAAACAAAGAACCTGGAGCGCTACCGTCAAGATCAGCTAGAGACGCTTCAGGTGATCAAAGCAAAAACAGAGCAGGTCAAGACAGAGATCACTGACCTTGATGCTAAGAAGCTGCAGCTGATGAAGCAGTTGGAAGAGTCAGAAAAAAAGAATGAGCTTTGGCAGACGCAAATGTCGGAACTGCAGGTTAAGAAGCGCGAATTGACGCTTGAATTAAAACTTCAGGAGATTTCGCGTCAGGAGCTTGAAAAGGGTGAAGATGAAGAGATTGAGCGTTTAAAGCAGGAACTTAAAGATTACCAGGAGAAAGAAGAAAAGCTGGATGCGACGATCCGAAGGCTGAAAAAGGATTATCAGGGGGTTCCGGAAGAGATGGAAACCGTGGCCCTTAAGAATAAAGAACTGGAAGCAGAAGTGACGGCCCTTTCACAGCAGAAGGTTGAGCAGGATAAGAAAAATGAGGTTCTGGCGAAAGAAAATGAAAAGTTGGCCTTAGAAGCTGAAAAGATCCCGCCTGAATTATCGGTTCAGAAGAAAACGTTGGAACAGGAAATCCAGTCGCTTGAGCAGCAACTGAAGACCATCAAATCTTCGGTTCAGGAATCGGCCGGAGTTATTCAGAAAAAGAGACAGTTGATGGATGAAATTATGCGCATGGACAGCGAAAACCAGGAACTTCGGGCCCGCATTGATGAGATGATGAAGGAGATTCAGGATTCACAGCCTGCCATTCCGTAGAAATTTTCAGGTTTACCCTTGTTTCAATTCCTTAAAAGCATAGACTATTTCTAAAATTCTTATATAATAGTACGACTATTTATACTTATGGCTCTTCACCGTTTCCTGTGGGTAAATCACAGGGGTTGATCTTTGATAAATGACGTTATGACCTTAAGTTTTAAATACTCAAGATTCCGAATTCCGAAAGAACGTCTTTGAATGACACGGATTTTATTGATCAGGCC
>JBBRHV010000069.1:0-10682 GCA_038222225.1 Candidatus Omnitrophota bacterium | reverse complement strand
TATCTGTTCGGGCTTTCGGGTTTTAAATATCTTTTCCCAGAGTATCTCAAGGAGACGGCCGGATATTTTTTCACCTTCAGCCTTCCGGTGATCGTTCTTCAGTTTTTGATTCAGGTCCCATTGATCTATTTGTTCGCCAATGGATTGCGCCGGATGTTTTCTAAACCCAACAGTCCGGCGTGGTCCAAGGAAGATATTCTGCGTTTCTGCTTTTTGATCTTGTTTCTCACGACCGGATTTTTTATCGCGGAGTATACGCACTTGTCAGAAGAAACGATCGGAAGCCATTATTCCTGGGGATATAGTTATTATTCGAATCCCGTTCAGCAGCTTGTTGAAAGCCATGTCTGGCGTTTTGTGATCTCGTTTGTTGTGATGGGAGTGGTGATGAGCGCCTTTTTTGTCCCGACGTATTTCAAGAGCTCAAAGTATGAAGTCTTAAAACGGCTCGGAAAAATCAAGACGCGTCATGTGTTTGATGACGGGTATTCCGGCTGGTGCGCGGTTGCTGTGTACTCTGTGATGGGCATGGTCCTGTTCGCGTTTTACCTGGCGGTGCTGGAATTCTTTTCCGTGCAAGCGCTGGGGGGTTGCCTGCTGATCATCAGTTACGCGGTCGGCTTTGCCGGATTTCTGGAATTTTTCCGTCTGAGCCGGTTCCGTCAGAATAAAATCTTTTTCATTACAGTCCTGATGGCCTGGTGGGCATTCATTCCCTGGATCATCGCGTTGCTATTTCATTTGGACTATGGGAATAATATTTCAGTGCTGTCCATCACGCCGTTTGTCGGGGTTGCTCAGGGCGTTGAACTTATTATTAACAAGGCGGCCACGGCCAATAGCGAAACATTTCTAACGCCATGGGTCGCCGCGTGTTTGATGTGGGCGCTGGCGGTCCGCGAACGCAAAGACCTCGAGGAAAAGGTGGAGAAGACTCTGCTGGCGGGAAAAAAGGCCTGACTGTGTTGGGCCTTCGGAGGTTTTGAAATGGATATTCGATGGTGGCATAAAAGTAAGAATTTCGGAGTTTTGCTGAGTTTCCTGGCTATGCTCATTGTGTTAGGGTGCGGCCTTCTTACCAGAGGGTATGGCCGCATAAGCATCTCTCGAGCTAGAACTGTTGTTGCCGGCTATAGCGGCCCGCAAGAGTTTAAAGAAGGGCTGGCTATTGTCAAGAAGGACGGAAGTTATGACCAATACGGGTTTATTGACAGATCCGGTCAAATCGTCATTGAAGCGGACTTCACATATGTCGATTCATTCAGAGAGGGATTGGCCACGGTTCAGAAACGGATTCCTCAATCAAGGCGTTATCGATGCGGATATATCGATACAAAAGGCCAGGTTGTTATTCCGTTGCAATTCAATGACGCCAGGGAGTTTTCAGAAAATTTAGCAGCAGTCAAAATTAATGATAAATATGGATATATTGATAAAGCCGGGAAAATGATCATTTCTCCTCAGTTCGATGATGCCTTTCCGTTCTCAGAAGGTAGGGCCAAGGTCGTGCTGAAGGGCCGATGCGGATTTATTGATACTGCCGGAAATATTGTCGTAGAGCCGAAATTTTACAAGGCCGGTTCATTTTCAGAAGGATTGGCTTTTTTGTGCAATGCTGGTCACTGCGGCTATATTGACAAGGCAGGTAATATTATTATTGAGCAAAAATTTGATGATGCCAAATCATTTGCGGAAGGATTAGCTCCGGTAAAGGTTGGCCAGAAATGGCGCTATATTAGCAAAGATGGAGTGATTTTAGCCGGCGATGATTTTGATGAAGCCTGGCCGTTTTCCGAGGGGCTTGGCGTTGTGGGCGTTGTCAGGACAAATTTTTACGATCGGCGTTTCGGCGGTTATTCCGGGACGCGAATGGCATACGGATTTATCGATAAGAACGGAATATACGTCATTCAGCCGAAATTTTTTTCCGCTGAGCCTTTCTCTGACGGCTTAAGCCGGGTTGAAATTCCAGCGGGTGATTGGTTCGGAGAGATGCAGCATTATATTTTCATCGATAGAAATGAACGCCAGGTCTCAAAACGCCTGGAATATGCCAAGCCGTTTAAAGACGGATTGGCTTTGGTCAAAGATAAAGACCAGAACTTTGGGTTTATTGGCACCGATGGTCGTTTTGCGATTAAATTCCAGTCTAAGGATTCCTTCTTTTATTCAGATGAACGGATATCGATTCTAGAAAATATTCAATATGGATATATTGAGAGTTCCGGAGAATTTCTTATAGCTCCTCAGTATTATCAGGCCCGTTCTTTTTCGAACGGTCTGGCTTATGTTGAAGATAGAGGGCAAAGGCAATTTATTAATAAAGAAGGCGAGGTTCTTATTAAGTTGCCGGGGACGATGATTCCTCAGAATTTTTTAGAAGGATTGGCCGCTGTCAGCGTTTGGGACCCAAAATCCGATGATCGAAAGAGTCTATTCGGTTATATGGATACCTCAGGCAATTTTGTGATTAAGCCTCAATTTTATTCAGCGCAGCCGTTTTCAGAAGGAAAGGCCGCGGTGAAATTTGATGACCGTTTGAGCGGCAACAATTGGGGATACATTGATCGATCGGGTCAGACGGCGATTCCGATGCAATTTTCTGGCGGTGGGCCTTTTCATCGAGGAATAGCCTTTGTTCAATATATCAAATATAGATCCGATGAATTGGGCGGCGGCGGCGAAATCCATTCCAAGTATGTGGATGAGAACGGAAAAGTTCGGATCGATCTGGATGGGGCTGGATTCCATTCATACACTTTTATGAGTTCTATGGACATTGAATCGGGATATCCGGGATATCTTCGAACACAGGACCGGACAGGGGAGTCCTCGTTCGTTGAACCGCTCCTGCCGGCTACCGGCACGACATCTCCGAATAAAAGAGGTTTTGTGGACTCATCGGGAAAATTTGTTATTAGACCGCAATATGATGATGTGAAACCATTTTCAGAGGGCTTAGCTGCGGTCAAAATCAACGGGCGATGGGGGTTTGTTGATACCGCAGGTTCCCTTGTTGTTAAACCGGCCTATGATGATGTGCAGCCGTTTTCGCAACAGCGCGCACTGGTTGTGAAAGATGGCAAATACGGGTATATCGACCCGTCAGGGCAGGTGGTTATTGAGCCGCAGTTTTTTGAAGAGGCTTATCCGTTCTCTAATGGGTTAGCTCTTATTAAGATGAACGGTAGATACGGCTATATCGATCAGACCGGAGATTTTTTTATTGAACCACAATTTTATGATGCCGATTCATTTAAGGAAGGGGCAGCACTTGTTGGGGTGGTTCTTCTTGAAGAACAAATCGATTCCATGAACGATCAACAAAAGGGAAAATGCAAAACAGTTTATTCGAGGAAATTTTATGAGGGTACGAATACGCTAAAAATGGAGATTCCTTTTGTAAACGGTAAAGCACACGGAAAAAAAAGAGAATTTTATCCTAGTGGAAAAGTCAAGGTTGAGGTGGATTATGTTGATGGAAAACAAACAGGAATGAAACGTTTTTATTATGAGAATGAGAGCCTTGATCTAGAATGCCCCATGGTTGATGATTTGGAAGAAGGCGAGTGCCGGTTTTATAACTCTGATGGTTCACTAAAAGAGAAAGTTTTCTATAAGCAAGGGAAACCCGTAAAATAAGGATAGGATTGCAAAGGGGTTGGCCTTTGTAAAACTGAACGGGAAATTCGGTTTTATCACCAGGGCCTTGAATGTATCGTTGATCCGCAATTTGACGACGCGGATTCGTTCAGTGAGGGTGCCGTTGTCGTTGGTTTGAATAGATTTTAGGATGGAGGTTCTGAAAGTGGATATTCGCCGGTGTTGGAAAATCACAGTGCGGATCCTTTTGATCGCGGGGTTTCTGTATCACACATCTTCGCAGTCTTTTGCGGGTGTTTTTCTGCGGGCGAACATTGTCAATTACGTTGAACATGTTGATATCCAGAACGGGGATTTCATTTTTCAGCACCTGCCGGGGGATCTGACGGAAATGATTTTGGAAGTGTCCGGCGGCATTTATTCTCACTGCGGTATTGTTGTTGAGAAACACGGAACGCTGTATGTGCTCGAGGCGATCGGCCCGGTCAAAGAAACTCCGGTCAATGAATGGATCGCCCGCGGCAAGGGCGCGCGGTTTACGCTGGTGCGCTTAAAAAAGGATTATCAGGGCCAGGTTGAAAACATGATTCGGTCGGCCTATCGCTATCTGGGCCGGCCGTATGATGTTCAGTATGAATGGGATGACGAAAAGATCTATTGTTCGGAGCTGATCTATAAGGCGGTCTTGGAGGGCGCGGGGATTAGAATCGCAGATTTTGTCCGGCTGGGAGACCTGAAATGGCAGCCGTATGAACAGCAGATCCGCTCTTTGGACGGAGGTGGCCTTCCCTTGGACCGCAGGATGATAACGCCGGATGCGGTGGCTTTTTCTGACAAGGTTGAAACGATCTATTCCTCTTTTGAGGCCTCGCAAACACAAAAAGGTAGCTATGCCGCAGACCTTTTGGGCGGTCATTGGCGGGGGAGGTTTACGCTGTTTGAGACGGCGCTGCCGTTGAATATGGCCGTCGGTCCGGATCTTGTTTTAGAGCATGTTGAAATTTTAAGGGGCGGGCTTTCTGCGTTATCCTTGAAAGAAGGGCAGCTGAAGCAGTTTGATGAAAAAACCGGAGAGTTTTCTTTTTTTATTCGAACGGATCAAGCTGTTGATGTGACTGTGCGGGGCAGGGTCGATCATTCCCGCCAATCTCTTTACGGGACCTGGCGGGACCAGTTGGGCTATCAGGGAACCTTTCAGCTTTCTAAAATGGAATAAGGGCAGAGAGGGATTCTTTTCAATAACACGCCGTTGTTTTTTATTCTTCCAATATCAGCGTATATTTAAACGGGTTATGTGATTATGCGCTTGAGAAGGCGCATAAAAAGGGTTGTCTTTCTCTTCGCGTAGTGATAATGTGAAATAAGTTTTGCGACATAATCATTTTAGAGAAGACGTTATGCTTAACTGTAAAAAAATCCAGGTGGTTGCGGCTTTTATTTTAGCAGGATGTCTTTTTGGCTGCGGCCGGCAGGCTGTCCCGCAGGGGTACCTGGATGATACGGGCAATGATGTTTATCAGGCTGTTTTGAGTTTTGAAGAGGCTTCACGTAATGCGGCTGAGCCGTGTTTTCTTGAGATGAAAAGGGATGATTATGATCCGGCGGTGGCCGTGGTCGTCTGCCAGGCGGCCTTGCAAAGTTTAGAAAATGTATGGATCGTCGATGAGCTGCCTCCGAAAATTGCTGATCTTTTGAGTGAAGCACAAGCTGTTTTGTTGGGGGAGGTTGAATATGATATCGGGGTCAGCAAATATAATATGGGGGAACAATCTTCCATGCCTTTTTCAATGGAGCGCGAGCGGGTCACGGTTTCTGATATTTTCAATCGGGCAAGAAAAATAGCTCAGCCGTTATGATTTTGCGGCACAGGGTGAATAGTTTTTTGGGTTTATGATGTTTATGATTTTGAATGGAGAAAAGGTCGTGCGGGATCCGAAAGCGGAATTTATTCGAAAGCGTTATGCATTGCGCAAACTGATCGTTTCCGGGCAGCTCAATATTCCTTTGAAAGCAGCGGTCTCTTTGGTGGGACCGGATTGCGCTTATCACCTTTATTCTCAAACGCGTTCTTTTTTGTCAAAATCGTGAACTCGCGATTGCAGCGGATTTTGGGGGTAGTTTTTCGAGGGCAAAGATTGTGGCGGAATTCTTCATGGAATTAAAAATTCAGCATAAAATTGAAAAAACCCGGGATTCGATAAGGTGTTTATAGAATGCTATTTATAGGTAAGCGCAAACATTTTTCGCAAAAAGACCTCGTGTTTATCGTTTTGTTTTTGGGCTTAGTTGCAGGTGTTATTTGGGCCGGCAGTTATTTGACGTCTTTTCTTAAAGGACACGCATTCAGTGAAAAAATGCGGGATGAACAGAGTTCGCTGAATCTTTTGGCGGATTTTGTTCGTGATGAATGCAATGAAGCCAAAGATATTGCCCGGATTCTTTCGGGATCTCCGAATATAATCAGCAGTCTTTCTGCACTCGAGGATGAGCAATCTCTGGAACGCGCCAATCAGGTTTTGGAGCGGTATGCCACTGCAGTAATCGGCGGTGTTGTCTATTTGATGAACAGAGACGGCCTAACGATTGCCTCTTCTAACCGGAACAAGCCGGCAAGTTTCGTAGGGAAATCTTATAAATTCCGTCCGTATTTTATTCAAGCTATGGAAGGGATGCCTTTTCAATATTTTGCCCTTGGGGTGACTTCAAAAGAGCGGGGGTTTTATGCGAGCGCTCCGGTTTTAAATGACGAAGGCGTTGTTATGGGTGTGGTGGTTGTTAAGAAGGATCTCTCGAATGTCGGGCTGTTGTTTCAGGAAAAGCCCAACTCATTTCTTGTCAGTCCAGAGGGAGTTATTTTTTTGGCCAGTCAACCGGAGTATTTATACCGCACGCTATTTCCGATAAACGTTCATTTATTAAAAGCCGTCGAAGAAAGCCGTCAGTTTGGGGATCGGATCGGACCGCCGCTTTTGGAAGGAACGATCGGAAAAGAAGAGCGCGTGTTATATCAAGGGCAGGAATTTGTTTATCTCCATCAGCAGGTCGGATTTGACCAATGGCAGATTGTTGTTTTTATGTCTTTGGGGCAGGTGCGTTTTTACCATTGGATCGGAATGATTTTGGTGGGATTTGTGGCAGGCTTGCTGTTGCTGTTTCTTGTTGTTTATTTGATACAGAGCTGTTCGGGCGCGCTGATCAAACAGCAGAAAGAGCAGGCGGAGATGCTCTTTAGATTGACGCCTAGCGGGATTTTTACGGTTGATACTGAGAGACGCGTGACGAGCTGGAATAGCAAAGCAGAAGAGATTACGGGGTTTGCCGCTGCGGAAGTTGTCGGTGAGAAATGTTTGATCTTTGCCGAAAAACCCTGCCGTGATCAAGAGGTGTGCAGGATTTTTTGTGAAGATATCGTCAAGCCGATCTTCGGGGTGGAATGCACGATCATAACAAAAAGCGGCGAGAAAAGATGGATCGCGAAAAATGTTGATGTTTTGAGGGATCAGGAAGGACAGGTGATCGGAGGTATTGAGAGCTTTGAAGATATTACGGAACGAAAAAAATTGGAGCAGGAGATAAAAGACACTCAGGAACGGTATAATCTCGCGATGGAGGTCATCAGTGAAGGGGTTTGGGATTATTATCCTCAAGAGGAAAGGCTTTTTTTGAGCTTAGCATGGTTTAAAATGCTGGGTTATTCGCAAAACGAATTACGGCAAGGTTATGCGGCCTGGATTTCGGTTCTCCATCCGGATGATGTTCGCAAGGCGCAGAAGGATTTCCGTGAGTTTATTTCCAGTGGTAAGGATGATTATGACGCGGAGTTTCGGATGCGCGAAAAATCAGGAGCGTGGAAATGGATCTTTGCCAAAGGGAGGGTTGTCATTCGCGGGGAACACGGGGAACCGCTTCGCGTGGTCGGTACCCATACAGATATCACAAAGCGAAAAGAGGTGGATGCTTTAAAAGAGAGGGCGATGGGCATCAGGTCAAAATTTATGGCGACGGTTTCTCATGAACTGCGCACTCCTTTGGGCCCGATCAAAGAAGGGGTCTCGATCGTGCTGGATGGGTTGGTCGGGAAAATTAACGCGGAACAAAGGGGGTTGTTAGAGGCTGCACGCCGCAATGCGGATCGTCTGCATCGTCTGATCAATGATGTTCTGGATTATCAGAAGCTTGATTCCGGGGTTTTTAAATTCCGGTTTCAGCTGGAAGATATCAACATCAGCATAGAGGAGGTTTGCAAAGATATTCGTCTTTTAACAAAGGAAAAAGGACTTTCTTTGGATGTGCAGCTGGAGATGAATTTGCCGAAGATCCGGTTTGACCGGGATAAGATCATACAGGTTTTGACAAATTTGCTGATCAATGCCGTTAAATTCACAGATGCCGGCGGGGTCACGGTTTGTACTCGCAAAGGGCAAGGATGCGTCGAAGTCGTGGTGGCTGACACCGGATATGGCATTCGTGAGGAAGATGTGTCGAAACTTTTTGAAAGTTTCACCCAGGTTGATGGGCCGCGTGGCCGTTCGACGGGAGGCAGCGGACTTGGTCTGGTCATTTGCAAAGAAATCATTGAAAAGCATGGCGGAAAAATTTGGATTGAATCCGAATACGGCAAGGGTTCAGAAGTTCATTTTGTTTTGCCGGTTTAGAATCAGAGAGGAAATCTTATGGGAAAAAAAATTCTAATTATTGATGACGAAACAGATGTGGCAACAATGCTGATGTACCGGTTGAAGGCCTCCGGGTATGAAGTGATTATGGCCGCGACGGGAAAAGAGGGCATTCGTCAGGCTGAAGCCGAGCGGCCGGATTTGATCCTGCTGGATTATAAGCTTCCGGATATCCGTTCGGAGGAACTGGTTGAGCAGCTGAAGTTTTCTTCGCAGTTGGCGGCTATCCCGGTCATTTTAATTACCGCCAGCGTTGAGGAGATTGAAGAAAAGGCGCTGGAGTGTAAAGCCAGTGATTATATTGCAAAGCCTATTGGCCCGGAAGAATTGATCCGTAAAGTTCAAGCTCAATTGAGCCGCTAGAAACAGGCGAAAGAAAGCCTAGACTTCAGTCGGCAGATCTATTAGGAATGTTGTGGGGCAGTTTAAATCGGAAGAAGCGCGGATAAGCCCACCAGCAAGGACATCGCTAAAATAAACCATCCGAAATTCATGCGTTTGGCGGCTTTGATTAAGAGGTCGATCATGACCAGGCTTGTCAGGAAGGCAACTGCAAGCCCGATCAGGCTTTGCCATTGAAAAACATAATGAGTCATACTTAGGACCAGATTGCCGGCTAAGACAATCGGGATGCTCATGAGAAAGCTGATCCGCACAGCTTCATCCGCACTAAAATTTTGAAACAATAGAAATGATACTGTCAGGCCGGAACGGGAAAGCCCGGGCAGCGTGGCAAAGGCTTGGACAATTCCAAGAAGCCATGTATCGCGCCATGTGATCTGGGAGGATGCTCGGTGCCCTTTTTGTTTAACTTTAAGCTGTAAAAGCGCGGTAATCAGTAAGCAGAGGGCCAGAATGACAACTATAAAACGGATGGCCGAAGGATGCTGATTGACGGTTTGGGTGATGAATTTTAAAAAGATTAGGCCGAGGCTTCCGCTGATGAGCGTGGCGCCGAGCAAAAATTTAAAGAGGGGCATGGTCGTTGAAAGCGGTTGGGGGCGGAGAGAAAGGCCTTTGAATAATTGAATAATATCTTTACGGAAATAGACGATCGTGGCCAGCGCAGAGCCCAAATGCAGAAAAAGGGCGCTTTCGATCATTCCTTGCAGGTTGCTCTTGCCGAACAGAAAGGTTTCGGCCAGCACAATCATGCCTTCAGAACTGATGGGGAGCCATTCGGCGATGCCCTGTATAATACCAAGAACTAATTGCTCGATCATGGACAAATTGTAACATGATTTGATGGATTTTCAATCTTATTAAGTGAATATTCCGCCCTAATCAACTTCGTAGGTTACAACCTACGAAGTTATAACCTACGAAGTTGGTTTGGCATGTAAGGTTTGAGAGGGCCGGTTCGACAAAAGAGTGAGTTGTTGACGAAGTGCGCGTTTCGTACATTCAGTCTCAGATGAAAGACTCCATCACGCATGGCAGTGTTGGAATGGATTCATCCCCCTCTTGTCTTTTGTCCGAGGCTCCACGAAACGCAGAAAACAGGGGCCGATCCGGTCCCTGTTTTAGTTGGAGTTGGACAAAAAAGGGGTTTTGTATTACAATATTTTCGATTTCACAAACAGATGACCAAAAATGAACGTTAGAGAAAGGATCAAGATTATGGATGAAAAATTGTATGACGCTATGAATGCCCAGGTGACCAAAGAGCTGTTTTCTGCTTACCTTTATCTTTCAATGGCCTCATTTTTTGAGCAGAAGTCTTTAGGCGGCATGGCCTCCTGGATGAAGCTGCAAGCCAAGGAAGAGGTGGAGCACGGCATGAAATTTTTTGGTTATATCCACGACCGGGGAGACGCGGTCAAATTGGGAGCTTTTGAAAAGCCCAAGTCTGAGTTTAAGTCGATCAAGGAAATTTTTCAGCAATCGTTAAAGCATGAGCAGGGTGTCACCGCCAGCATCAATAAGATTTATGACATTGCGCTCAAAGTGAATGATCATGCTGCGGTCAGTTTTTTGAAATGGTTTGTAGAAGAGCAGGTCGAAGAAGAAAAAAATGTCTCTGAAATTTTGGCGAGATTGGAATATGTGAAAGAGGATTCAGCCGCGATTTTGATGCTGGATCACGCGCTTGCCGCACGGGCAGAGAAATAAGAAACAGTATTTATGGAAACACAAAGGGCGGGCATTTTAAAAAATGCCCGCCCTTTTTTTATCCACCTACGCAAAAAACCACTTATATTATGGATTTGTGTTTATGCAAAAGTATCCGATAACATACTCAACGCCCGGGCCACCCCATGCTGTTGATATAGACTGAAGCACTAATGTGCCGCCTCCGTTTGCCTTGCACTGAGGTTGGTTGCCGACGTTGCACTCCATGGTTCCCCATGGTAAACAGCTTAAGGAAGCAGCGCCACCGCATGGATCGAGGCCGGGTGTTGT
>JBBRHV010000068.1:0-11174 GCA_038222225.1 Candidatus Omnitrophota bacterium | reverse complement strand
CTTCCAGAATTTCCTCTGAAGACAGATCCCGGTTTTTGTCGCTTAACGGATCGATCGACGGATACATCAAATACTGCGGGATCGAAAGTTTCTGGGCAAAATCCGGCAACGAAAAGATCGCGCCATCATACTGCGAGACATACTCTTTTAAAAAATTCCAGACCTTCCGTTGCGGGCGCGAGGCATCAATGTGACAGCGCCACAGCCAAGTCGAACCCTTTTTCTTTTTATAAATTAACGGCGCCGGCTGCGGGTCATGAATGATGGTCAGATCAGCATCCAGATCCATCTTGCGCCCATTCTTGCGGTTGGTGGCTAAATACGCATCGTACATGTCTTTGGAGATCACCTGCGCATCGCCCTGCAGCGCATTATGAAAACATTTGGTCACCTGATAAAAGGCCGGATTTCCGTCAATCACATCCCATCGGGTATCGATCCCGAGATCCTGGAACAAGGGGACCAATCGATGAAGCATCTCTGCGACACCTCCGCCCCAGCGGGTCGAATTAACGTGCAACAGTTTCCGGCCCTTGAGCTGTTCTGCCAAACGACAGCCCAAATCCACACGCCCGGCCGGAGCGATGTTACGGTAAGCTTCCCAGTTAATTTTTTTGTCATTCATCATCGTTATTTCGCTAAATATTTATCACAGAGTGACAGAATTTTTGTCCTTAACCCTTCTAATGTATACATATAGGCATCCAAACCTTCAACCTCATCCGCCAACCCTTTCAGCCCCAGCACATCCTCAAACCATATGGCAAAATCACTTTTTCCCCGTTTGACCCGTAACCGTGCCTCAAAAATGTGATTGTAGATGGCGCTGGCATCCACTTGAACCAGCGCGTCTCGGAATTCTCTCAGTGTTGAAACACTCAGCTGAGTCGGGATCTCAATGATCCTGGATTTCATCAAATGAAACGGATGCCCATAAGTCACGGCGGGAATGGTTTCCAAAGAGGACAGGTGATTATCGATCACTTCAATCAGATCATTACGGACAGCTTCAATGTCATGATCCACAGACGGAGTAATGGCAGACAGTTTTTCACCCAAAACTTTATCCCGGACCTGGATGGCTGCCCAATTGGCAAAATCATTGGAATAGGGACCGGCAATATAAAAATGTCTTAGAAAATAACTGTGGGTATGGTAATAAATGGCATCGGCAGGGGCATCTTCAATCAGTTCCATCAGGCGGGCTTCATCATCAGCCTTGCGCCCGGTCAACTCTTTGATCTCAATACAATCTGTAAAGTTAAATTTTTCCATCGTTCCCCTATCAAAAGCACCTGAACGCAACTCGTTACTGCTGAATATGTTATCATCTTAACAGAAAACCCCGATTTGTCAAACCAAGGCCGACAAACCAGGCGTCAAAACCGCTCAACTTCCCCTTGAACCGTTGCATCCGCGATCCCTAGATACCGTTCGATCTGCTGCTCAACAAAAAGAGCCTGGTCCTGTTCATAAAACCCTTCCATGAGCTTACGGTCCTTTTGATCATAGGTTTTCATGCGGACCTCATAGGTTTCAGAATAGGAATCGTTTCCGTGATAGACTTTCCGCTTTGTATACAGCTGAGCGATTTCTGCTGTTGTAATTTGAACTGCTCCGGGGGCCGGTAAAGGCACATGGATAATATCAATAGACCCTCTCTTCACCGTGATGATGGTTCGGTTCAAATATCCGCACAAAACATAATAAGTCAAACCAATTCCGACCAACACATGAAGCACGGGAAAGACCGCCATGATCCAGACGTGCTGAGAAAGGGCAATCGAATACCACACAACCAAAAACCCGTCCCAAAAAATACAAAAAAAAGTCAAAAATAGAAACTGCGCGCCGAACCAGCGCCGCGTGATCACAAGCGCACCCTGATCCTGCTTGATCGTAAATCCCTTGGGAGTCGTCATATCCGGACGATTCACCGTTTGCTGCCGGGACGTCACTTCAGAGAGCTGGTCCTCACAATTAAAAACTTCACCGCACTGCGCGCATTTGGCAATGTTTCGTTCTAAATCGACATCCTTTGAATCAACATCCTCCCGGCATTTTTTACATTTGATCCGCATGCCTCCTCCTTCATTTACATTTCAATTTATAATAACGAACATTTGAATCAACAAACACTGCTTTCACTTAATTATAAAGGGAATGCCACAAAAAACAAAACCTCTATCGAAATAAAAACCCTCTTACTGAAACCCCCACAATCTCATGTCTTACCTTGAAAGACTCCCCTCTTTATGGTAATAATAGTCATGCTTACAACCTTAACCAGGGGCACTCACTCTAAATCATGACTTACTCCACTTCACTTTTTCAAAGAACAGCTGCCCTTTTGAACAGCATCCTGCTTTCTGTTATTCTCAGTTTTTTTCTTGAACCCAACATTATTGGCGCGCGTTTTAAAACATCGTTCTGGTTATCTTTTCCGGGCATACTCACGGCCATTGCTTTTATACTCCTGCGCATCCTTTTTTTTAGCGGAATGTACGGCTCGATGGTTGAAGTTGCAAGCGGCGAAAAAGACATCTTCACGCTTAGACAAATCTGGGCGAACATCAAAGACTATTGGCTGATCTACAGCGGCCTTGCGCTGATCCCGGTTGCGGTTCATGTCCTGCTTTTTGCGATCTTCCGAAGCATGGACATCCCCATCCTTTTGGTCGGCATTCTGTTTGACGTTCTTGTTTTTTATATTTTTGCCCAAATTGCGATCTCCAAAAAATATCTGCGCCCGATGGGAATCGCCAAAAAAACGGTGACGATAGAACCTCGCTCCATCCTTGTGATCGGCGCTGTTCTTTTCATCTCCCTGTTCATAGGATATTTCTCGAGGGCCATCCCGCTCTCTCCTTTCGGATTCGGAGAATTAAAATCTGTCATTTACAACCTCTGCTTTTTGGGCCTAAAATACACTCACTTCTTTCTGTTTCTCTATATCTGCCTCATCATTTTTGAGCGCCACCCTCAAGTGAAAGAACGGCTCTCCTCAAAAAAAGAAGTTATCCTTGTCACTCAACCGGCTGAAGGCATCTTTTTTTCTCTGACGTCCATTCTGATGCGCCTTTCAACGCCGGTCTTTGTGCTCTTGAAAGCCCTGACCCCTGAACGCTACAATGTCAAAGTCTATAATCAAGTCATTTGGAGAAATCGTTATTACGGGCCGAACAAACTGGTGGCCATCACCTCCTTTACCTCGAATGTCGCCGAAGCCTACCGGGTCGCCAAAAAATTCCGCGCCCACGGCTCAAAGGTCGTGATGGGTGGAGCGCACGCAATGTTCCTGCCGGAGGAGGCCCTGGAATTCTGCGACAGCGTGGTCATCGGAGACGCCGAGCCGGTCTGGCACCAGATCTTGGAAGACTATGAAAACAATTGCCTCAAGCCAATCTATATCGGCCAAGCCGATGATGATTATCACAAAGTCTCTCACGAGAAACTGCTCCAATTAGACCCGGTCCTGATCTCCCAATATATCGAAACCGGACGCGGATGCAAATTCCATTGCGATTTCTGCACCATCCCTGCCATCTGCGGCAGAAAGATCCGCCACAAGCCCCTTGAAGAAGTTCTGGAATTGCTTCATAAAATCAAAGGCCACGTGGGAGTTTTTTCATTCCGCGATAATAACCTGTATGCCAACCCCGGATATGCCAAAGAACTCTTTAAAGCGATCAAACCGCTGAAGATGCAGTGGTGCTGCTCCTGCAGTCTGGATATCGCCCGTGATGATGAAGCCCTGCAGCTGGCCAAGGAATCAGGTTGCTCGGTTATGCTCATCGGATATGAAATTTCCGCTGAATCGCAAGAAGTCGAAAAGGCGGGAAAATACAGCATGGCCAAAGATTACCTGATGCTGACACGCAAGATCAAAAAAGTCGGCATCGACGTAAAAGCGCATTTTATTTTCGGGTTTGACGGAGATACGTTTCACAGCATGAAACAATTATGGAAATTCTGCGCCCAGCTGTTTCCCACCTTCACCATTATCACGCTGCTGACGCCTTTGCCGGGATCAAAATTTTTCAAAGATGTGATCCGTGAAAACCGCATGCTGAACTTGAACTGGAGCCGTTACACCCTGACTCAACTGCTCTTTCAGCCCAAAACCATCAACCTCCACATCTATAACCTTCTCTATCCGGTCATCTATCTGGTGTTTCTGGCCGCATCCTCACAAGGATTGGTGCTGCTATTCATATTATTTTTTGTCTGGAAAAAAGTTATCGTAGATGGCGGTAGACTACTGCTGTCATCAGCCCAGCTCTGATCAAATGATAATAACAAATCATGGCCAGGGCGGCTTTCCAGGAAAAGGCGACGGTCCAAACCGCCATGACAACCACCAGAAAAACAAGCACCGAATAGCGTTTGACCTGATCAACACAATAAATTTTGTCGACCAAAGACGCAATCCCGTATTTTTTGGCATATTGTTCGGAAAGCTGAAAAAGAGTAATGCTTGAAAGGCTATCGACGGGAGCATAATCCCGGCTGATCACCTTTTTGCTGATCTCAACCACACAGTCTTTCTTCTGCCCCTGGAAACGGATCCCATAATACAGCACAGCCGGAATCATTAAAAACGCCCAATATGTTTTTAGAAAACTGATAGCCAGCACGCTGATCAAAGCCAGCGCCAGGACTACCCTCTGTTTAAAAACAGCTTTTTGAAGATCCCCGTACGCTTGAGCCATCTGCGCATCAGACTGAAGTTCTGCTGCAATGGCCGGCTGCGTCACAAAAAATTCAAACCAACGGCAGACCTCGATGTCATACTTGATGGAATTGATGATCGCGTCAAAACTGCTGACATTTTCTTGATAGGATGCTGTCATAACGTTATGTATCGTAACACAAACTTTTATCTTGTAAAACCGAAAAATGGAAACTCCGCAAGCGGCGCGGAATTGATCCGCTGAATTGAAAGCACTCCATCCGCGTTTGCTGCAGCCACCCGCAGGTTTCAACCAGACAACTGAAAAGATCAAAAAAAGCTTAACGATAGACCGAGAAAATGTTTACAATATCTTACGCCATCAAAATTTTACAAAACCGGCGTTGCGCTTAAACCTTAACCCCAGCTGTCCGGTGAATGGCACACATCAACCATCCTAACTTTAGAGCCCCGGAAAGGTTCCGCCCCACTCAACAACCATGACCGCGACCCCTTCATTATCAAAACAGACCGCCGCTCTTCTGCACAGCATAATGCTATCGGTGATCGTCAGCTTCTTCCTTGAGCCGAATATTATCGGATCCTATTTCCCGATGTCTTTCTGGACATCGCCCTTCGGCTTCCTGACGGCGGCCGTCCTTGTTGTTCTGCGCGTCCTTTTTTTCAGCGGAATGTACGCCTCCATGACGGAAATCGCCAGCGGTGAAAAAGACCTGCTCTCGATCAAAGCGATCTGGAACAACGCCAAGACCTACTGGTGGCTCTACAGCGGACTGGCCCTAATCCCGGTGGCGGTTGATTTCCTGCGTTTCGCGCTCTTGCCTCACATGGATATTTCCATTTTATACATCGGTATTCTTTTTGATCCCATTATTCTGTATGTGTTCGCTCAGACGGTGATCGCAAAGAAATACCTGACGCCGCTTAAAATCCCAAAACAAACCGCGCGCTTAACCACAAAATCAGCGCTCTTGATCGGCGCTGTGCTCTTTACGGCCCTGTTTTTAGCCTATGGCTCAAACCACATCCCGTTCTTTGCCGCTGGCTCCCAACGATTAAAGCCGATCCTCTATAATCTCTGCTTTTTCAGCATCAAGTATCTGCACTTTTTTCTTTTTCTGTATTTCTGCGTTATTCTTTTTGACCGCCACCCCGAAGTCAAAAACCAGTGCTCCTTAAAAAAAGAACTCCTCTTGATCAGCCCGCCGGGCGGAGGTCTGCTCTTTTCGCTCTCCTCCATTTTGTCGCGCCCGGCCACATCCGTCTTTATTCTTCTGAAAGCCCTGACCCCAGAGCGTTACACGGTCAAAACCTACAACCAGGTGATCTGGCAGGACCGTTATTACGGGCCGAACAAACTGGTGGGCATCACCGCTTGCACCTCAAATGCCGCGGAAAGCTACAAGATCGCGAAAACATTCCGGGCTCGCGGATCAAAAGTCGTGATGGGTGGCGCCCATGTCATGTTCATGCCGGAAGAGGCTTTAAAATTCTGCGACAGCGTCGTCATCGGGGACGCCGAACCCATCTGGCATCAGATCCTCGCTGACTTTGAGAACAACTGCTTAAAAAGGATCTATATCGGAGAACAGACCGCGGACTATCATCAGGCCTCTCATCAGGGGCTCCTTGCGTTAGAGCCCAAGCTCATTTCACAATATATTGAAACCGGGCGCGGCTGCAAATTCCATTGCGATTTCTGCGCTGTCCCGGCGATCTGCGGCAAACAGCGACAAAAGCCCATCGCGGAAGTCGTGGAACTGCTGCAAAGAGTCAAGGGCCACGTTTCGGCCGTTAACTTCATTGACAATAATATCTATGCCGACCCCCATTACGCCAAAGACCTCTTTCGGGCCATGACACCCCTAAAAATAAAATGGACCTGCTCCTGCAGCATTGATGTTGCCCGCGATGACGAAGCCCTGCGGTTGGCCAAAGAATCAGGCTGCGTTCTGATGATCATCGGTTATGAGATCTCCAGTGAATCCGCGGAAAAAGAGAAGGCCGGAAAATACCGGATGGTGGATGATTACCTGACGTTAACACGGAAAATACAAAAAGCCGGCATCAGCGTAAAGGGGCAGTTTATTTTCGGATTCGACGGTGACACGTTTGAAAGCCTCACGCAATTGTGGATATTCTGCGCCCGGCTGTTTCTGACATTTACGATCCTGGCGCTCTTAACGCCTTTCCCGGGATCAAAAGTCTTTAACGATGTCCTCCGTGAAAAACGCCTGCTGAACTTAAACTGGAGCCGCTATACCCTGGCCAACCTGGTTTTTCAGCCCCGGCATATCAACCCCAACATTTATAATAAACACTTTATCCGCTGATCTTTATCGCGTTTCTGGCCGCCTCTTCGCACGGGCTGCTGATGCTGGTTCTGCTCTGTTTCGGGAAAAAAATTATTGAAGACGGCGGTAAACTACTGTTGTCATTAATGCGGCTTTAATCAATTCATAATAACACACCATACCCAGAACCACTTTCCATGAAAAAATGCCCACCCAAATCACTAGGCCAAATACAAAAACAATAAATATGGAATAGCGCTTCACTTGATCAAAACAATAGATTTTGTCCACCAGGGAAGCGATCCCATACTTGTGGGCGTATTCTTCGGACAGCTGATAAAGCGTGATATGCGAAAGGCTTTCTAACGAAGCGTGATCCCGACGGATCAAATATTCACTGATCGATACGACACCCGCGTTTTTGCTCCTCTGCAAACGGATCCAGAAATACAAAATGAACGGTACGGCCAAAAGAGCCCACAGAGTCTTCAATAGAATGACCGCCGCCATACTGATCAGGGCAGCCGCAAAAAGGATCCTTTGTCTGAAGACCGCCTGCTCAATATCGCGATACGACTGGCTCATTTGAGGATCGGACGCGAGCTCGGCGGCCAGCGCCGGCTGGGTCACAAAAAATTCAAACCAGCGGCAGACCTCAGCATCCACTTTGATGGAACTAATGATCGCTTCAAAACTACTGACATGTTCCTGATAAGAGGTGGCCATCATTCGTCGTGTCGTATCCCAAACTTGATTTTTAAAGAATCGAGAACTTTATCGGATCTCGCTCATCTGACTGACTGGCCGGCGATCCTTCTGGCGAACCTGCTCTTCCGCAGAGTATCCCAGACTGATCACGACATTTACCCTGGTGTGCCATGGCAAGCCCAAAATCTTTTTGACCGCCCGCTCATTAAACCAGCCGATCCAGCACGCTCCCAATCCTTCTTCGGCTGCCTGCAGAATAAAATGTTCTCCCGCGATCCCCAGATCGATCAAATTGTATTTCACTCCTCTGACCTGGCCTCCCATCTCTGCGGCGCTCTTTGAGCGTTCCCTGATGATAAAAACTAAAACCGGGGCGCTTTGCGCAAAAGAGTTCATGCGGAAAATTCCGGCGAAGGCGGCCTGAGCCACCCTCTCCTTAAGGACCGGATCCTGCACCACAATGAAACGCCACGGCTGAGAATTACAGGCCGACGGAGCCAGACGGGCCGCCTCCAAACAGCGCTCCATGATCGCCCGTTCCACTGGCCTGGACTGATACCGGCGGCAACTTTGGCGATACAAAACAAGGTCTAAAAAACTTTTCATGATCATCATCCCAAAAGCAATGTCTTCAACGACCTCAGACTGTTTTCTAGTAGATCAAAAACTTTGACGGCAGAATCCCGGTCTCATGCAGATATTCGATCATTTCAAAGACTCCGAGAAACCAGACAAACCACACTGCGCTCAAAATATGGCTTCTAAAAAGGACCGGATTGACCAGATATTCCTGCGGCTCCTTAAAATCCGCAAAGCGCGGGAAAACAGACCGCGTCCGTTTCTTGTATTCCCTGTACGCCTGCCCGTGAATTTCTTCTAACCGCGTCTCTTCCTTTTTAATCACAAATTTATAATAGAACACAAAGGCCGCCAGCATCATGCCCGGGATCAAAAACGTTTCGGTCGCAAATCCGATACCCAGACAACCCAAAAGACTAAAAACATACAACGGATTACGGCACAGCGAATACGGGCCGACCGTTACCAGGCTTTGGGTTTTCCTTCCGGCGATATAAAGAGAACACCACATTCTGCCTAAAGCGGCAATCGCTACCAAAAAAATGCCCAGCACAAGGAGTCCTGTTTCAATCAACGGACTGCGCTGCTCCCATCCATTTCCTGAAAATATGATCAAAAGCGCCACCCCCGCCATAAAAACCCGGGCTACCCGAATACGCATTCTTTCTACAAAAAATTTTCCTCTCATCTCTCTCCCTTCTGTTTAACACCCCAAAAAAGACCTTTGAATTGTCCTGTACTTCCGCACTCTAAGCGCTCAGCTGATGCGCTTCTCCGGCTTTCAAAATAGCCCATCTGGAAAGCACCGGCCCGAGCAATTCATGGAATACAGTTGCCCCCAGAACGGTGTTGATCAGAATACTGGAAAACTGATCGAACAACGGATTCTGCTGAATCAGAAGCGCCAATCCGATCACGATGCCCCCTTGCGGGATCAGCCCCGGCGCTATAAATTTTTTGATGTTTTTTCCAGCACCGGACACGTGCCCTCCGACGTACACGCCGGAATATTTTCCCGCGGCTCTGGCAATGGCAAAGACAACAACCAGCAGCCAGTTGCTCATCAGGACAACAAGATCCAGATGCATGCCGCTCACCGTAAAAAATAAAATAAATATCAATTCTTCCGTATAGCGTTCCAGCATACCGAATATTTTTTCATGCATACGGTTAAAATTGACCACCAGAATGCCCATCGAAACCGTTGCCAAAAGCTCATCCAATCCGAAGAGAGTCGCAGTTCCATAACAAAGCGAAATCAGCCCAAAGATCAGGACAATAAAAACTCCTTCTGTTTCGCGTTTGATAGCCCGGGAAATAGCATTAAAAATCAGACCAAACACGACACCCAGCCCGATCGATCCAGCGATGATCAAAGCCGGCTTCCAGACCACAGAATCGATACTTGCTGAAGTATGCGCGATCAAAGAACCGGCAACCGCCACGCCAACGCAATAATTCACAATCCCCAGAATATCATCAAAGGCCGCCACTCCCATGATGGTTGAAGTCACCTCACCCTGGGCTTTATATTCATGAACCACCGCGATCGTCGCGGAAGGGTCCGTCGGAGAGGCCAGCGCCCCCATCAAAATTCCCAACGGAACAAAAACCACCCATGTCCCGCGCATCAACGGCATCAGCACCGGCCCTAACACAATAAAGGCAAGCGCAACGGCCAGAAAGGCGAACTGAGCCTCAAAAAAAGTAATGGAAAGCACAATCTTTCCCAATTGTTTGACCCGGGAGTACAAAAGCGTACCACCGATCGAAAACGTAATGAAGGCCAAGGAAATCTGTGTGATCAATTCTGTGTGCTGAGGAAAATCCATCGGAACAAAACGGCAGATATGCGGGTTCAACAAGATACCGGATAAAATGTAACCGGTCACTTTAGGCAGCTTGACGGCTTTGGCGATCTCGCCGAAAATAAAGCCCAAAAATAAAATAATGCCGACAATGAAAATGGATTGCAACGCGATCCCCCTCCGTGTGCTGACATTATATCATTGCGGGTTTCAAAATACCATTCAGAAAAAAGGGGATTTATCTGAAAGATAAATCCCCCCCCCCTGCAACCGCGCTGCGGCTTAATTGATCTGGATCTTGGTCGGCTCCTGCGCATTTTGAACCTTTACCAGTTTAGGCACTTCGATTCTTAAAACCCCACTTACATAGTTGACCTTAATGCCTTCAGAACTGGCATCACTGGGCAGCATCAAGCTTTGAGAAAAATACCCCAAACTTCTTTCCTGCCGATAATACTGAGAACCTTTTTCCTGCTCCTCACTTTTGCGTTCTCCCGAAACCATCAGCTGATGGCCTTTGACCTCTACATTAATATTGTCTTTCTCCATCCCAGGAATGTCCATGCTGACCACATATTTATCCTGCGCATCCTGAATGTCTGTATTGACCGAAATGAAATTCCCGGCTGGAACCAACCCACTGTTGCTATCTAGATTCTTCGCAAACAGCCGATCCATTTGTCTGCGGACCCGTTCCAAATCCGAAAAGAACTCATTCCGGCCATCGGAGGAATTCGCAAGATCGGATCCCAACGGATCCCTGTTGGCCTGTGGTACCGTTGCAGAGGCTGACACCGTAGGCCCCATGGATCGGTCATGGAGCTCCGCCCGCAAGGTCTTTACTTCATAGCCCAAAAACATAAGACCGGCAGTCAAAACCAAGACTACAACAAATAATAATGGTTTAGCTGCTTGAGAGTTCATGACGCACCTCCTTCTTTAAAAATCTTTTGGGTCTACACCGTTTCTAGTGGGTAAATAAGACCCATTTGTTTGAGTTAAGTTTATTGTTTAAAAGCATTTACAGTATTTATTGTTCTCTGAAAACTTGACACGTTTACCTGAAGTTGTAAAATCAGATCATGAAAACAA
>JBBRHV010000067.1:0-11233 GCA_038222225.1 Candidatus Omnitrophota bacterium | reverse complement strand
GATGGTATCGGTAATGAAGCCGGGGGTTAAAAGGAGAATACCGCCGATGAAAATGATGAGTCCATCGATCATCTGTTCGGTCGGCATTTGGCCTTGTTCAAGCTTAGACTGAATGTCGCGAAGGACTACAAAGCCCTGAAGCCGGGCTAAATAAGCGCCTAAAACTCCGGTCAAGATAATACAGAGGATCGTATTGGCGGTGCCGATCGCAGCTCCGACATGAATGAGTACCGCCAATTCAAGAGCCGGTAAAACGGTAAATAAAAGAATGAGGTAGAAAAACATCGTCAATAGAGTCCTTTAGAATTTTAAATTCGGAAGAAGTTCAGTAACTTCAGTGCGGAGAAAATCACGGGTATAGACATCCGAATCAACGATGATATTATTCCACACAATGAGGTCAAGGTCAATAGGACGAGGCCCAAATTTTGGCGCAGAACGGTCACGGCCGAGAGAATCTTCGATGGTTTTAAGAATCTGAATGAGGTTGTCCTGCAGAAGATCGGTTTCGATCAGCCACCCTCCGTTTAAAAAATCCGGCTGTTTTTCTATTCCGATCGGCTTTGTTTGAGCGATTTTTGATTCAGTTAAAAGGCGGACATGATACAGCAGTTTTGCTTTGGCGTTCTGGATGTTTTGGGCTGGCTCGATATTGGATCCAAAAGCAATGATCGCCTGATTCATCAAACATCATCTCGGCTTTTGCTCAGCTCAACTGAAACCGAGTCAGCATAACGCAAGGCATGGGATTTGTCGATGCGCACATTGGCAAATTCAACCCGGGACTCCGCCATGATAATATCCAAGACTTCGGATGTCAGTTTTTCCAAAAGGTGAAACTGCGAGGATTCCACAAAATTAACGACCTTACGCTTGATTTTTTTATAGTCCAGCGTGTGGGCAAGGTCGTCGCTCTGGATCGCTTCTGCTGCATCAAAGTCCATGAATATGTTCAGGACAATGTCCTGTTTGATGCTTCGCTCCCAATCATTGGCCCCGATAATCGCTCTGAGTTTGAGGTTTGTGATTTGTATCCGTGCCATGATCCGCTCCTTTTAAAGTAGATGGGCTCCTCCATCCTCAAAAAGCAATTGCCCGGTCATATAGGATTCGTTTAAGAGAAAGTCAATCGCGCTGCAGATGTATTCGGGTTTTCCGCCTTTTTGAAGCGGAACAGTTTTTCCGACATTTTGAAGATATGACCGGCCTTTTCCTTGCGGCGCTAAAACAGGTCCCGGGCAGATACCGTTGACGCGAAAATTTGGAGCCAACTCAAGGGCTGCCATCGATGTGAGATCAGCCAAAGCTTTTTTCATGAGCAGGTAGGGAACGTGGGTCAGTGTATTTTGCGAGATTTTTGTGTCCAGGAGATTGATGATATGGCCCTTTTTTTGAAGTCGTGCAAAGTCCTGCATGAGAATATAGGGAGCGCGCAGATGCAGTGCGTAGCTTTGGTCAAGTTCAGAACACGGAGTATCTTTAAACCGTCTGGGATTGAAAACCGACGCATTGTTGACCAGGACATCAAGCCGGCCAAAGCTGTCGAGCACGCTTTGGATCAGCGCCTGAGTGGACAGGACATCGGTCAGATCGCAGGAAAACAGTTCACAGCAGCCCCCCTGCTTTTCAATATCTTTGGCGGTCACGGCCGCCGCAGTTTTAGAGGTAAGAAAATGCAGGGCGATGCTGTACTCGTGTTCCGCCAAATGCAGGGCCAGTGTCCGACCGATACGCCTGGCTCCACCGGTGATCAGAGCAACAGGTTTTGGGCCGTGTTTCCGTGTCATGATTTGATCAGGGTTAGAAATTCGTTACGCGTGGAGTTTTCATTGCGGAATGCACCCAGCATACAGGATGTGATCATCTGGGAATTCTGCTTTTCAACACCGCGCATCATCATGCACAAATGTTGTGCTTCAATGACAACGCCGACACCGAGGGCATTCGTATATTTCTGAATGGCTTCCGCGATCTGCTGGGTCAAATTTTCCTGGATCTGAAGGCGGCGGCCAAAGACATCCACAATACGGGCAATTTTGGAAAGTCCCAAGACTTTGCCGTTGGGCAAATAGCCGATATGACATTTTCCGAAAAAAGGCAACAGATGATGCTCGCAAAGGGAATAGAGTTCAATATCTTTTACAATGACCATTTGATCATTGGTGGTTTCAAAAATGGCCTGATTGACGATTTCATCAAGGTTGTCCTGGTAGCCCTTTGTCAGATAGGCAAAGGCTTTTGCCGCCCGTCTGGGCGTATCCCTCAAACCTTCCCGATTGGGGTCTTCGCCGATATGATGTAAGATGCGCTTGTAGAATTCTTCCATGGCAAATCCTTTCGATTTATGACCTGCATCTTAGCATAGGCATAAGTTTATTGTCAACGCAGGCAAATTATTTAAAGAGCCTTGCGAAAACTTTTCTGTCGGCTAAAATAACACTAGATATGTTTTTATCGATATTCTTCAAAGGAAAAAGGAGAGCTTATTTATGAATCCCTGGGTTGACTATCATATGCATACTTCCCTCTGCGGCCACGCTTGGGGGGAACCGCGGGAATATGCAGCGCACGCGCTTGACGTTGGAATTCAGGAAATCGGATTTTCTGATCATGCCCCGTTTGTGCGGGGGTTGCTTCCCGGGATCACCATGACCGACGGCGAGCTTCCTCAGTACTATGACATGATCCGTGCGGTTCAGAAAGAATTCAGCGGCCGTTTAAGCATTAAGCTTGGGATCGAGGCGGATTTTATTCCGGGATATGAGGAAAAAACCCGGCAGATCTTAGCGCGCTATCCATTTGATTATGTCTATGGATCAGTTCATTTTATTAATGGCTGGGGTTTTGACAACCCTGATGAGCGTGAGGCGTGGTCACAGGCCAATATTGATGAGGTTTACCGGGAATATTATAAGCTGTTGCGGGCTTCTGCCGAGACCGGATTGTTTGACATTATTGCGCATGTGGATCTTGTGAAGAAATTCGGGTACCGTTCCAGCGCGGATCTAACGGCTGATCTGAAGGAAACCGCGCGTACATTTAAGAAACACGGCCTGACAATTGAGATCAATACGGCGGGTTTACGTAAAGATGTGAAGGAAATTTACCCTTCCCTTGAAAGTTTAAAGGTGTATGTTTCCGAGGGCGTGCCGATCACCTTTGGGTCTGACGCGCATTTGCCGGCAGAGGTTGGATCCGATTTTGATCAAGCCCGGGCCCTTGCCTTGGCAGCCGGATGTAAGGAATATGTCCTCTTTAAAGACAGAGCTATTGAGAAAGTTGTGCCGCTTTTTTAGTTCAAATGCAAGGAGGAATTTATGAGCGATATTCAAATCAATCAACCGGCCCCGGAGTTCACCTTGCCGGCGCATACGGGTGAACAAATTTCTTTATCAGGCTTCAAAGCTAAATCCAATGTGGTTCTCTATTTTTATCCGAAGGATGACACTCCCGGCTGTACAACGGAAGCCTGCGCATTTCGAGATGGATTTCAGGATATCTCTAAAGCGGATGCGGTGGTTTTAGGGGTCTCCCCGGATGATGTTGCCAGCCATCAAAAGTTTGTCAAGAAGTATGGCCTTCCCTTCCTGCTGTTAAGCGATGCGGGCAGCGCGATCTGTCAGCGTTATGGGGTGTGGGTTGAGAAGAACATGTACGGACGCAAGTACATGGGTGTGGCACGGACAACATTCATGATCAATAAACAGGGTGAAATTATTAAAATTTTTGAAAAAGTAAAGCCGGAAGAGCATCTAGATGAGGTGGTCGCGTTTCTTAAAACGCTTTCGTAATTTTCCGGTAAGCATTGCTCGCCAGCGCTAACGACAGACATAAAAGAAAAGTCGCTGTCCCGGCTAAGAGCCAGTTAGCATTTTTTATATTTTCGAGCAGAAGTTCAATGAGCGCCCATCCTGCGATTGTCATCATAATGAGAAACGGCAGAAGTGTAATCCAGAAATTTTTGCGTTTCTGAATAAGAATCACTGTAATCCCCAAGAGCGTCAGGGCAGCCAAGAGCTGGTTTGAGGCGCCAAAGACCGGCCAAATTTTTTCGGCATCTCCGGAAATGGTCAGGTATCCGGCCAGCAGAAGTACGATCGTCGTTGCCCAGTAACGGTCGCTTAAGAATTTTTGAAGCGGATTCTGTTGGTTGTTCTCCTCTCCGATTTTCGGGATCGCCAATTCCTGAACCGAAAAGCGTGTTAAACGCGTCGCCGTGTCTAAGGTTGTGAGCAGAAATGCTGAAATGGTTAATGAAACAAATGTCTGTCCGCTTGTGTAGGGCAAGCCCAGATGAGCGGCCAAAGATGCGATTCCGTTAGAAAAAGCGTTCACCGGGCCTTCGGCTGATAGCGTGTTAAGAAATTCGGTGTGGTTTAAAATGGCGACCGAAATTAATGCGATAATGGCAAGGATTCCTTCCAGCAGCATGGCCCCGTAGCCGATAGGCAAAGCGTGAGTTTCACAATTGAGCTGTTTGGCGGTTGTTCCTGAGGAAACCAGGGCATGAAACCCGGAGCATGCGCCGCAGGCAATGGTGACATAAAGGATCGGAAATAATGACCAGTTGATCAGTCCGTGCGTGGGCTCTGCGACAACAAATCCGGAAAAGGCCGGGAGTTGCAGTATCGGTGAGACAAAGAAAATACTGACAGCGGCCAGGATCAGCATGGCGTAAAGCAAAAAAGAGTTGAGATAGTCGCGCGGCTGAAGCAGAATCCAGACCGGAGCAACGGACGCAATAAAGATATAGACAAATAAAATGCCGATCCAGATCAAGCGGCTTCCTTCTGCGGAGACTCCGAGAAGTATGGTCCAATCGATCGGTAATAGGATCCCCAGGCAGATGCCTCCGAATAATAACGGAATGAACAAGGCCGATCTCATTCCAAGGGTTAAAATTTTTCGGCGCTCCATTAGACCGAAGATCAGAGCCAGGGCAATAAAAATAACGGACGACGATGCCACCGCCGGATTCGAAATAAATGTTTTTGTGATCAGCAGGGTGAAGATCGCGATGACTAAGATCAGGGCGGCCGTGCTGAACAAAAGAAATAGCTGGCGTCCTGAATAAGATAAGTATCCTTCCAGAATATGTCCGATGGAATGGCCTTGATGGCGAATGGATACGATCAAAGAAGAAAAGTCATGCACGGCTCCGATAAAGATGCAGCCGAAAATGATCCAGAGCGCTACGGGAACCCATCCGAAGGCAGCACCTAAAACAGGTCCGACAATAGGCCCTGCGCCGGCGATAGAGGCAAAATGATGTCCGAAAAGAACCGGTGATGCGGTTGGGACGTAATCAATTCCATCGGATTGGATTATGGGCAGGAGTTTGGGCGCTACCATCAATTTCAAAAATCTTTGACAGATAGCGCCCATAGATGTGATACCCAGCAACAAACAAAATTCCTGTGCCAATTAAAAGCAGGCTGCCGTTCATAATGGAAGTATCGGTGAGGGTTAATCCTTATTTTTTAGTATTTCTTGCGATCTCAACTTGAGCAAGCGCTTGTTGGGCCGTAAGCTTCATTTCAAAAGCACGGCTTTTTCCGGTCCCGAAGCCGATAACACCTCCCACGAGTACTCCGATCGCAATAATCAGAAAGTCAAAATCGCTGACCAAAATATCGGCGACTTTCCAGAAAGTCAGCATGCCAAGAAAAATTCCGATAAAAAAGTAGCAGGTGACTACGGATTTTGATTGTTCATACAATCCTTTGGCGTACTCTTGAATGACGTTTGGATCATACTCGACCATGTGGTTCTCCTTTGTTAAGATTGAAAGCGTTTTGCAATATACGTATCAAGAATTTTTAAAAAGTCAGCTTTAATGGATGGTTCTTTCAGAATACAGGTTTGCTTCCCTTCAATAAAAACGGGAGCTTGCATCTGTTCGCTTTGTCCGGGCAGCGAGATTCCAATATCGGCATCTCGGCTTTCACCAGGCCCGTTCACGACACAACCCATCACGGCAATTCTCAAACTCTCGATTCCCTGATACTTTTTTTTCCACTCTTCAAGATTTTGTAAGATATATTGATGAATGTCAAGCGCTAATTGCTGATAAAGTGTGTTATCTGTTCGTCCGCACCCCGGGCAGCTGGTAATCGTCGGAGAAAAAAGACGCAACCCTAAAGATTGCAGGATATTTTTGCAGATTTCAATTTCTTGTGTCCGCGGGGTCTGCGGGTCAGGGGTCAATGAAACACGGATGGTATCGCCGATTCCTTGGTTTAAAAGGATCCCTAAGGCCACCGAACTTTTTACAGTCCCTTCTGTCCTGAGCCCGGCTTCTGTCAGACCAAGGTGAAGGGCGAGACTGCAACGGCGGGCCAGCTCTTGATTGACATAGAGCAGCTGATTCAGGTCAGATAATTTGGCGCTGAGGATTATGCGCTCATCCGGCAGGCCGAGGGCGTTGGCTTGCTCGACACTTTGAAGGGCGCTTTCAATAACCGCCTCGCAGAATATTTTTTCCGGTGAATCCGGATGTGGTTTTTTTGCATTGATGTCCATCATCCGCGTTAAGAGATCCTGGTCCAAGGATCCGCCATTCACTCCAATGCGGACCGGCTTGCTGTACTCCAGCGCAATTTTAATGAATGTCGCAAAGTGTTCATCATGTTTTTGGGCAGACCCAATGTTGCCGGGGTTGATGCGGTATTTCGCCAGACATTCGGCAAGCGCCGGATAGCGGGTCAGTAGCGTATGGCCGTTAAAATGAAAATCACCGATGATGGGGGCAGTATGCCCCAGATCGATCAGGCGTTTGCAGATTTCAATGGCGGATCGAGCAGCCGTGTCATCATTGACAGTGATGCGGACCAATTCACTGCCAGCGCCAACAAGTTCAATGATCTGATGGAGCGTGGCTTCAATATCGGCAGTCGCGGTGTTGGTCATGCTTTGGATCGCGATGGGGTGATTGGACCCGATCGGGATATGACCGACCTGAACGGTGGGTGTGATTCGACGCTTTAGCATAGCTTTAGACTGAGATTTTTCCAATTTTACCTGTTATTTTTCTATTGATAGTGATATAACGTTTACATATAATAATACGCTCATAACTCTCACGCAAGGGTTAACACATTATTTCATGATGGAAATTTATCTCGCTAGAAAACAAGGCTTTTGTTCCGGAGTTGCCTCAGCCATACAGCTTGTAGAACAGGCTTTGAGTCAATATGGCCCTCCTCTTTATGTGTATCATGACATTGTTCATAATACATTTGTAGTCGAGTATTTCCAAGAAAACGGTGTTATTTTTGTGGAGAAGCTGGATGATGTTCCGGAAGGCGGACGGCTAATTTTTAGCGCGCATGGCGTTGCTCCGTCTGTGGTTGAAGAAGCGCAAAAACGAGGTTTGATCGCCATCGATGCCAGCTGCCCTCTTGTGAAAAAAGTCCATCGGGAGGCCAAGGAATTTGTTTCCGAAGGCCGTCATGTGATTTTGATCGGGCATAAAGGTCATCAGGAAATCATCGGCACATCCGGATATATTCCAAAAGATAAATTATCCATTATTCAGACGGGGGAAGATGTCGAAAAACTCAATCTCTTGCCGGAAGCTCCGGTTGCCTATTTGACCCAAACCACGTTCTCCATTGATGAAACGCGCGGGATCATTCAGCAGCTGGAAAAAAAGTTTAAGAATTTGGTCGGTTCCGCTAAGAAGGATATCTGTTATGCGACTCAAAGCCGGCAGGACGCCGTCAAAGAGCTGGCAAGAATCTGTGATGTGATCTTGATCTGCGGTTCCCCCAATAGTTCGAATTCCAACCGGCTGCGTGAAACCGGAGATCGGGCAGGCGTCCCTTCTTTTATCATTGATTCCGCCGCTGAAATGGATGCCAATTGGATCCAAGATAAAAAGCGTGTGGGAATTTCCTCCGGAGCATCTGTCCCCTATTGTGTTGTTCAGGAGGTTGTTCAGTGGATTCAAGTTTTATTTCCGGAAGCGGCGGTGCGGCGTTTTGAAGATTTTGAAATCCCGGATCAGTTTCCGTACAAGAATACTTATTAAAAGGAGCCCTATGGACAGATTGCAAGAGCTGTGCCGTGACCAACACATCGCGTATGAAGCAACTGTCCCTCTGTCTGATTATACGACATTTCGCATTGGCGGTTCAGTCCCTGCGGTTGTGAGCTGTGCGGATGTTCAGACTTTTGAGCAGGTCTTGCGCCTCGTTCTAACGGAAGGCCGGGATTTTATTTTGCTTGGGGAAGGATCGAATATTCTTGCCTCCGATGGCGGCCTTAAACAGATCGTCATTAGAGCCCTTGCGCAAAAATCTGTGTTGGAGCGTTTCGGAAATTCTTTGAAAGTGTATGCCGGGACGCGTTTGGATGATGTGGCGGTCGGTGCGATTGAACATTCTTTGGAAGGGTTGGTTTTTGCCAGCGGGATCCCGGGAACATTCGGGGGCGCGGTTGTCGGCAACGCGGGTGCTTTTGGACAGCAGATGTCGGATTGCCTGGTGGAAGTTGAGCTCATGGACCGTTCTGGAAAGTGCAGATGCGTGCCGGCGGAGGAACTTAATTTTTCATATCGAGAGTCATCGCTGAAATATTCTCAAGAGATTGTTTTATCCGGAACCATCCAATTACGGGAAGGGGATCGCGATCAGTTGCGCGCTGAACGGGAAGCGATTCTGACATTGCGCCGGGCAAAACATCCGGATTATAAAAAAACACCAAGTGCAGGAAGCTTTTTTAAAAACATTATGCAGCCGGATGGGACGCGCACCGCAGCCGGCTGGTTGCTGGAAGAAGCCGGATGCAAGGCCTTAGCCGTTGGAGACGCAGCGGTTTTTGAGGGTCATGCCAATATTATTATCAATCGGGGTAACGCCATGGCTAGAGACGTTGATTCCCTCGCGAAGATCATGAGACTGAAAGTACTTGAGAAATTTCAGATTAAGCTTGAACCAGAAGTGCGTATACTTGGGATGTTTGATTAATCAGCGTTGCGATCAATCTCGATCGGGGCTTCCCCTCTCGCCTTTTCGACACCATCACTTTCCCACTCTTCAAACGCAAGGGCATTTTCCAGCAAAAACGTGAGCTCCCTGCGGGTATCTCCGTGTTTTGGGTTTTTCATGAGCAGGTCGATCAGTTTTTCACGGATTTCAATATGGAAGTTTCCTTCAAGATAAATACGGTAATCCCTGTAATCTTCTCTATAAATAAGGCCTTCGACACCACGTTTTAATTTGATCTCTTGGGCAAATTTCATCAGGTTTGGCAGAACTTGTTCAGGGTGATGCAGCACAATTAACTCCTTCCATGTTAAATTTTATTAGTATAAGCATACTTGATATTTGCTTCAATGGCAAAGAAAGTTTTATTGTTCGGTCGAGATGGATGGCTTCTTTTCAAGAGCGCCGGACATGGCATGCCAGGATAATGATGCGCATTTGACCCGGGACGGATATTGCCAGATCCCGGAGAAAATCGATAGTTTTCCCAAGTGATGCGGATCCTTAGCAGGATCCATTTTTTTCAGCAGCATATTGTGAAATTCTTCAAAAAGCTGTTTTGCCGTATGGATGTCTTTTCCCTTTAGGTTTTCTGTCATTAAAGATGCCGAGGATCTTGAAATCGCGCATCCGTCGCTTTCAAAACTGATATCTTGGATCACTTGATTTTCATCGACGTTTAAATAAACATGCAGATGGTCTCCGCAGAGCGGATTATAGCCTTCGGCATAATGGGTGTAATGTTCCAGTTTTCCGAAATTGCGCGGTTTTTTATGGTGCTCAATGATGGTCTGCTGATACAGCTCGTTAATATCGGACATGAAAATCCTTTCAAGCAAAAATATTTTTAACGGTTTTGACGGCATCCACCAGGCGGTCGATTTCTTCATGTGTGTTGTAAAAGGCCAGTGATGCGCGGGACGTCGCCGGAATTTGGAAATGCGCCATGACCGGCTGGGTGCAGTGGTGGCCGGTCCGGATCGCGATCCCTTCCTTATTGATGATCGTACCGATATCATGAGGATGAATATTGGGCAAGGTGAATGACAAAATGGCCGTTTTCTCGGCTGCGGTCCCGATCAGCGTGAGTCCATCAACGGTTAAAAGGCGTTCCGTTCCATATTTCAAAAGGTCTTGCTCATAGGCAGCGATTTCACCAAAACCGATATTCTGCACATAGTCCACGGCCGCGCCTAATCCGATGACGCCGGCAATATTCGGGGTCCCAGCTTCAAATTTATACGGCAAGGCATTGAAGGTTGTTTTTTTAAACGTGACGGATGCGATCATATCCCCTCCGCCCTGATACGGCGGCATGGATTCCAAAAGTTCCTTTTTTCCGTACAGAACGCCAATCCCCGTCGGTCCGAAAAGTTTATGTCCGGAAAAAACCAGAAATTCGCAGTTCAGGTCATGCACATCGACTGGACGGTGATTGACCGCTTGCGCGGCGTCCACCAGGACCGGGATCTCGCGTTTGTGGGCTTCTTTGATCAGTCTTTTGATAGGGTTAACGGTTCCCAGCGAATTTGAAATGTAGACCAGAGAAACAAAACGTGTTCTTTCGTTCAGGAGATTTTGAAATTCTTCAAAAATAATTTCTCCGGCGTTGTTAATGGGAGCAACCTTGAGCACGCAGCCGTTTGTTTCACAAAGAATTTGCCAGGGCACAATATTGGAATGGTGCTCCATTTCCGAAATGATAATTTCATCCCCTTCTTTCAAAAAGGTGCGGCCATAGGACGACGCGACCAGGTTGATGGCTTCAGTTGCGCCGCGTGTGAAAATAATCTGATCGGAGCTGTGGGCGTTCAGGAACGCCCGCACTTTTTGGCGTGCCCCTTCGTATCGGTCGGTCGCTTCTTCACTTAAGGTGTGCACTCCTCGATGGACATTGGATGTGTAGTTACGGTAGTAGTCAAGCTCAGCATCGATCACGGATTGCGGTTTTAATGTGGTGGCGGCATTGTCCAAATAGACTAAGGGTTTTCCGCTGATCTGGCGTGCCAGCACCGGAAAGTCATTGCGGATTGTTTTAAGGTCTAAGGGCATGGTTTAGATCATCTCTTCAAGTTTTGGCCGTAAAAGGTTTAAGAGATGCTTCTTAACGCCAGAGTGCTTCTGGCTCAGAATCAGGTCCTGCGCAAAGCCCTGGGCAAGCATCCGGATGGCGGATTTTTTTGAAATCCCCCGTGAGCGCAAATAAAAAATATGGTCTTCATCCAGTTGGCCCACGGTTGCGCCAT
>JBBRHV010000066.1:0-11886 GCA_038222225.1 Candidatus Omnitrophota bacterium | reverse complement strand
TTTTATGGTCAAATTCTCTTTCTGCGTCTGGAGGGCCTGCCACTTCTGTTCTAATTCCTTATTGCGCTCCAAAGCCGCATCCAACTGGACTTTCATTTCTGAAATTTGATCCTGTGATCGCTTGACCTGACTCTCCAGATCAGCCCTTGTCGTTTCCTGCTGCTTTTTCAACGCCGCCAAAGACGTCTCGACCTCCTGCTTATCTTTCTTGAATTTCTCAGTAAGGCCTTCCTGATAGTCCGCATCTTTCTCTAAACGGTCAATCTCAGCTTCCGCTTCCTTCAGTTTTTGTTCCAGAACCATTTTTTCCTTCTCGGCGTCTTTCAGGCGGGTTTCCGCATTCTCGTTCTTAATGCGTATTTGTTCGAGATTATACTCCGCCGACTCCCGGAAATCCGCTTCTTGCAAAAAGAAAAAAACAGAAATCGACGTCACTGAAATCAGCAGTACAAAGAAAATAATCAAAAATATGGTTAGGGTCTTACCTGAAGTTTTAGCCATGCATTCCTCCGCATTCATTTTTCTACGATTAATTCTATTATAAAAAGCTTACATCACAAGTAAAGGACTTATCTGGATTTTAGGACAGACTCATTTGGCGCATGAAATAGTCTATGAATAGGTTAAAATTTCCTGAGGTACTGGCGCGAGGATTTCCATCAACCACTTGTGAGAGGGATGCTGAAAAGCAATGGTCTGAGCATGCAACGCGAGCCGCGAAAAACTTTGCCGGTCCCCATATTTGTCATCGCCCAGAATGGGATGTCCCAAATATTTCATGTGAACCCTCAATTGGTGCGTGCGGCCTGTTTTGGGAAATAAAGCGACGACCGTCGTGTTGTTCTTGCAACGGCGGATCACTCGATAAAGGGTCTCCGCCTCTCGCGTGTCGGGTTCATCCAGCAAGACGGCTCTTTTATCAAAATGAGACGGATGCCTCCCCAAGGGCGCATCCACTTTCCCTTCATCAAACTCAATCACTCCCTTGACGATCGCGATATATTTTTTTTGGACCCGATGCCGCTCAAACTGCCTGGCCAAACGCACATGCGCCAGATCATTTTTCGCGACCAAAATCACCCCCGACGTTTCTCGGTCCAAACGGTGAACAATGCCCGGCCGATGCGCCTCATTCACGTTTGAAAGAGACTTGCAATGGTAAAGCAGCGCATTCACAAGCGTCCCGGTCCCTGCCCCATGCACCGGATGAACCAGCATTCCGACCGGCTTATTCACTACGATCAAATCCGGATCCTCATACAGCACATCCAACGGGATGTTCTCCGGTTCACTCTCCATTCCGTTAGGCTCGATCTTCTCCAGATCAAGCTCAACGCTATCTCCCTCACTGAGCTTATAATGCGGCCGGACACGCTGGCCATTCAAAAGAACATGCCCGTCCTCAATAAGCCGGCGGCCGACTGTCCGCGACGGAAGCTGCTCAATATACTGCGCCAAAAAAACATCCAGGCGGAGACCCGCCTGATGCGCCTCAATTTTAAAGATGGCTGGAGACATGTTTACGCCTTAAATAAAACCACAATGTTAAACCGCTGAAAAATATTGCGATGCTGATATATTGAAAAATACTCAAACCCAAAAATACGCCTTCATGATCCGCGCGAAAAAACTCGACGATTACCCGTTCCGCCGCGGCCAGCATCAGATACAGCGAAAAAACCCCTCCGCTCATCATCCCTGACCGTTGAATCCTCTTAAGAAAAACATAAATCACCAAAAGCAGCGCGCTGGCATAAAGCTGGGTCGGATGCAGATGCGCGCCATGAACTGGAAAATAAATACCCCAGCTCACCGGCTTCCCGTAACAGCAGCCGTTCAAGAAACATCCGATCCTTCCGATCGCATGGCCCAACGCCAAATACGGCGCGATCATATCCGCCATTTTCCAAAACGGCCAGCCCTTTCGCCGAATGATCAAAACCGCCGACAAAGCGCCCAAAATCAGCCCGCCCTGAAAAGCCAAACCCCCATGCTGCAGCATGATAATCTCGCCGGGACTTTCAATGAAAAACGACAAATTCAATAAAATATAAAAAAGACGGGCGCCGATAATACCGGCAATCGTCACCCAAAAAACCAAATCCAGAATCGCATCCTGTTCAATGCCCAAAGTGGTTTTTGCTTCCCGGCTCAACAAAAAAGAGCAGACCATAATAGCGGCTGCCAGCATCAGGCCGTAGGAATACACAACGATACCCCCGATACGACAAATCTCAGGAAACATCATTTCTCCCTTGCTGCGGCTTTAAGCGCCTGTTAATCCTCTCGGACGCGTAAACATTTCCAGGCGATCAAAAGGGCCCCAACTGTAATCGCCATGTCTGCGATATTAAAAACAGGCCAAATTCTGAAATCAAAAAAATCAATCACATACCCATACACCACACGGTCAATAAGATTCCCTAAAGCCCCGGCCAGAATCAGAGAAAACCCGATGACATACATCGAATTCATGTTGTGTTCATGATTGCGGTAATAATAAATATTATAAACTAGCAGAACAATCGCGATGACTGGAATAATGATAAAAACGATCCCCTGGTCCTTAAAAAGACCAAAGGCAATACCGGTATTATGAACCAGACTCATATGAAATACATTCCGTATGATAGGAAGAGATTGCCCTTCGGAAAGAATCTGAGAAAAAAAATACTTCGTAATGCGATCAAAAAAGAGAACAAGAAAAACAGTAGCCGGAGCAATGATAATATCAAGCTGAATATGAAAACGCTTATTCATGACCTCACGCGGGTTTGCGGCCATTCTCTAATTCTTCCTGGCATTTGACGCAATTTTCTGCATAAGGCAAAGCCTTCAAACGCGCATATGGAATCGCAGATTTGCAATTCGTGCATAACCCGTAAATTTTCTCTTCCATGCGCTTTAAGGCCTCGTCAACCTTTTGCAAAAGCTCCCGGTCGTTCGACGCCAAATTCAAAGAAAATTCGCGGTCATACATCTCCGATGCCGCATCTGCAATATGCATACCGTGACCTACACTGCTATCGGAACGGCCTTGGCCTTCAGCAGAATTGTCCGCATCCATATTTTTAATGTCATGCAAAATATCCGCTTTAAAATTTAATAAATCTTTTTGAATCTGTTCTAGTTTGTTTTGATCCATCTTGTTTTCCGGCATTCAAGAAACTCCTTTAACATATTAAACAGTTTTCTTTATTTTTGGACGGCCTCAACACAGCGGCTGCAGAGCTGCGGATGCTTCACAGAGACACCTAACTCTCTATAATTCCAGCAGCGTACGCACTTCTGACCATCGGCCTTAACAATCATTATTCTGGTTTGCGGGAATTGCGGAGCGACTCCATTCTCAACGGAATCAACCTCCCGGACTTCAACCTGCGATACAATAAAAACCGCAGGCAAATCCAGCAAATGCTTATCCAGATACTCTTTATCCCTCTGACTTGCCGTCTCAAATACAACCTTTGCCTCCAATGAGCTGCCGATCAGACCGTTTGCCCTCTCTTCCTCTAACGCCTTCATCACACAAGGGCGCAATTCAACAAGCAATTTAAAACGCTCTTGAATTTGAAAATTTTGCCATGCTGCAGGAACCTTCAGCCAATCCACAAGATGAATACTGTCTGTTGTTTTCAGGTCCTGACCTTTCGACATGGCGGCAAAAACCTCTTCAGCCGTAAAAACCAAAATCGGAGCCAAAAGTCGCACTAAATAATTCGTAATATGAAAAAGAACTGTCTGCGCTGAGCGCCGTTCATCTGAATGGGTGTGAGAAGTATACAGACGGTCTTTTAGAATGTCAAGATAAAAACTGGACAAACTTTCGTTGCAGAAAGCATACATGATTTGAAACGCTTTTGCAAATTCATAGCTATTATAGGCACCTTCCACAGTTTTCACGGTTTCATACAGCTGATGCAAAGCCCATTGATCCAGATCAAAAAGACAGCTATATTCAAGCATATTTTTCTCTGGATCAAAGCCATCCAGATTGCCTAACAAATAACGTAACGTGTTGCGAATCTTACGGTAAGCATCAATATCCCGCGCTAAAATCTCTTTAGACAAACGGATATCTTCATTGTAATTGCTGGACGCGACCCATAAACGCAAAATATCCGCTCCGTATTGATTGGTCACCTCATCCGGACCGATTACATTTCCCAAAGATTTTGACATCTTGCGGCCTTCGCCGTCAACCACAAACCCATGCGTCAGAACAGCTTTGAACGGAGCTTGACCGTCAATGGCCACAGCCGGGATCAAAGACGACTGAAACCAGCCCCGGTGCTGATCAGAACCCTCCAAATACATATCTACCGGAAGCTGCGCTCCGATCATAGGACCAACCACAGCCCGATGACTGACACCCGAATCAAACCAAACATCTAGAATGTCGTACGTTTTCTCGAATTCCTTACACCCTGTTTCCGGGCAGACAAACCCCTTAGGAATCAAATCTTTAACATCCTTGGAAAACCAGACATCCGTACCCTCGGTCTTAACCAGCTCGGAAAAATGATGAATGACTTCCGTGTACAACCGGTGCTGGCCATCTGTGCCCACACATTTCAACGCAGGAATCGGAACGCCCCAATGCCGCTGACGCGATAAACACCAATCCGGACGTCCGATCACCATTCCCAAAATCCGTTCTTGTCCTGCCTCCGGGATCCATTGAACGTCGTTTTTGATGACCTCCTGCAGTTTGGTGCGCAAACCCTTATGGTCGATCTTCATAAACCACTGCTGCGTTGCCCGGAAAATAATCGGCTTTTTACAACGCCAACAATGCGGATAAGAATGGGCAATCTTTTGAGCAGCCAATAAAAGCCCCCGCTCCTTTAAATCTTCAACAATATGAGGATTCGCCTTAAACACATGTTGCCCAGCAAACTTCGGCGTTTGCGCGCTGAAACACCCGCGGTCATCAACCGGCATCAGAATTTTTAAATGATGCTTAACCCCGGCTTCGTAATCTTCCTGGCCATGGCCGGGCGCGGTATGAACCAAACCGGTCCCGTCTTCGCGCGTCACATAATCGGCGGCGATCACGCAGCAATCCGCCTCCATGCCGAAGGGATGCTCATACGTCAGCCCTTTTAATTGATCCCCCTTAAATTCAGCAATGACCTTAGCCCCAACGATCCCTCCGCGCTCTAAGACAAGACTGCTTAAAGATTTTTCAATGATCAGCACCTCATCACCCGTATCAAGACACACATAATCAAAATGCGGATGCAGCGCAACGGCAACATTGGCCAGCAACGTCCACGGAGTGGTGGTCCAAATCACAAGGTGCAACGGTTTTTTCAAATTCTGAATCTTTAAAATATCCGGATTAACCGTTTTAAATTTAACATAAACGGACGGCGAAGAATGATCCTCATATTCCACTTCCGCCTCCGCCAGCGCGGTCTCACAATCCGAGCACCAGTTCACCGGTTTCAAACCCCGATAAATATATCTGCCCTCAACCAAATCAGCAAAGGCGTTCAAAATCGTATGCTCATAATCAGGACTCAATGTCAAATACGGCTTATCCCATTCCCCGAAAATGCCCAACCGTTTAAACTGCTCACGCTGCACATCCACAAACCCCATCGCGTAATCGTAAGCGTCTTTGCGGAATTCAACGGAATCCACTTCGGACTTGCGCTTTTGGATTTTTTTAAACAGCTGATGTTCAATCGGCAACCCATGGCAATCCCATCCCGGCACATACTTGGCATCAAAGCCCTGCATGGTCTTCATCTTGACAATGACATCTTTTAAAATTTTATTTAACGCATGGCCGATATGAATGTTGCCATTGGCATACGGAGGCCCATCGTGCAGCACAAACGTCGGACATCCGCAGGATTTCGCGCGGATCTTCTCATACAAAGATTCCTTCTGCCATTGCTGAAGGACGTTCGGCTCTTTTTCAGCCAGTCCTCCCCGCATGGAAAACTCTGTCTGCGGTAAATTCAACGTATGCTGATATTCATTAATCTTTTTTTGCATTCTCAAAAACTTTCTATTGATGTTTACTTCTGCACCGGAAGATGTTTCCCGATCAGAACTTCCAATTCTCTTCTCTTTTCCTCCGGCACCGACTCCGGATCCGTAATCAACGCGTACTTCAAAGCGCCATGCGCGCTGAAACTGGAAAGCGCGCCGATCTGCGGGACTGCCGCTTTCAGAAGCGCCTGGGCATTGGCCACATTTTTCTTAAGCGTTGCAATGATCATCTCCACCGAAACAGTTTCATGCGTCTGATGCCAGCAATCATAATCCGTCACCGCCGCCAATGTCGCATAAGAAATTTCTGCCTCGCGCGCAAGTTTAGCTTCCGTCGCATTGGTCATGCCGATAATATCCATGCCCCAGGACCGATACAAATTTGATTCTGCCCTCGTCGAAAACTGCGGGCCTTCCATGCAGACATACGTCCCGCCTTTGTGAACCGTCAAACCTAAACTTTGAGAGGCCTTGAACAAAATATCTCTCAGTTCCGGAGCCGTGGGATCCGCAAAGGCCACATGCGCCACAAGTCCGTCGGTAAAAAATGAATTGGCCCGCTTATACGTCCGGTCAAGAAACTGATCCGGCAGCACAAAATCCAAAGGCTTGAGATTTTCCTTCAAGCTTCCCACTGCCGAAACCGAAACAATCGCGTCCACCCCCAGCGTCTTCATGCCGAAAAGATTGGCGCGGTAATTGATCTCGCTCGGTGAAAAACGGTGGCCTTTTCCATGCCGGGCCAAAAAAACAGTTTCAATCCCGCCGATCTCGCAAACCATAAAAATTCCCGACGGCATCCCGAACGGAGTACCCATGGAGACCTCCTCCAAAACTTCAACCCCATCCATCTGGTATAAACCGCTGCCGCCGATAATTCCAACTTTAGCCATGATTTTATCCTCCGATTAAGGCGTTGAAGCGCTCAGCCATCCCCCACAAACCGAGGGTATCGTAGTGTCATTTTTTTGCCAAGGCCTTGCTTCGTTTCTTTGCTGCCATCAATGCTTTTTGAAACATCTTATCAAGCTTACCTTCAGCAAACACCTCCAAAGCTGCCTCTGTGGTTCCGCCTTTGGAAGTTACCCGTGCGCGAAGACCCGCAGGATCGTCTCCCGGAATTTTCAGCTGCTGTGCACTTCCCAGCAATGTTTCATAAACCAACTCCCTGGCTACCGCAGGACTTAAACCCAAAGAACCCGCCGCTTTAAGCATGCACTCTACAAATAAAAAGACATACGCAGGCCCGCTTCCTGAAACAGCGGTCACGGCATCCATCAAATTCTCCTCAACAACCACTGTGCGCCCAACTGCGTTTAAAATAGAAACCGCGGTTCTTAAATCTGTCGTCTTTGCAAATCGCCCCTTTGAAAGAGCAGTCATCCCTTGACCGATCTGAGCAGGCATATTCGGCATGGCGCGTACAACGCGCGTCTTTCCCCCAAGAGCTTTTTCAAAATACTGACACGTGATCCCTGCCGCGATCGAAATCACCAAATGTTTGGGCTGGATCACCCCTTTTAATTCATCCAGGACCCCCACGATATCCTGAGGCTTCACCGCAAGAATGATGACCGAACACTTCTTGCCAATCTCATCCATTGTGGATAAAACGGCTTTATAACGGGCCGTCAACCGCTTCATTTTTATCCGGTCCTGTTCGCTGACAAAAATCCGGTTCTTCTGCCAGAGGCCTCCGATCAAAGCCGCCCCCATATTTCCGCCGCCGATCATTCCAATATTCATCGTTCAAGCTCCTTTAAAAAAAATTGCCGATCCAATACGAACCATCGTTGAACCGCATTCAATCGCCAAAACATAATCCTGAGTCATCCCCATGGACAGTTCCTTCATCCTCACGCGCGGATGATCCGGAAAACACTGCCCCGCCTCGTCAAAAAGACGTTTCATGCTTTGAAAACATTCCGTCATCTGCTGGCGATTTTCGGTCAATGGCCCGATTGTCATCAAACCCTGCACCCGCAGATGCTCAAAATCCGCAATCGCCTTCAACAAGGAAATAGCTTCCCGGGGGGCGACACCGGATTTCTGCTCTTCCCCGGAAGAATTCACCTGGATCAGGACAGCCATGACCTTTCCGATTTTAGCAGCCTGTCTGTCGATTTCATGAGCGACCTTTAAAGAGTCCACAGACTGGATCATATCAAAAACCTCAACAGCCTGCTTAACTTTGTTAGTCTGCAGATGACCGATCATATGCCGACGAAACAAAAGCCCTTGCGAATGAAGCATTTCAAATTTTTGCACCGCATCCTGAACACGGTTTTCGCCGATATCCGTAATGCCGGCTTCAATTGCCTGGCGAATTGATTCCACATCTGTATATTTTGTCACCGCAATAATTTTTATTGCCTGGGGATCACGAGCGGTTCGAATACAAATCTCTTGAATGTCTTTCCGGATTTGAGCAATTCTTTGGAAAATCATGAAAAATACAGTAACATAAAAGCCGCACAGCGTCAATTCTCAATTTATTAAGATTATATATATATGTTGAAGATATCCTTACAGTTAACAAGGTGTATCCTCTGAACTTTCCGGCTCTACAGCCGTTGCGCCACAATATTGGCCACAAAATCCGAAATATCGCTAATGATAGGTTTAATCATCATCTTAGACCGTTCGAAATCTTTCTGAAATAATTCCTCCTTAAAACGAGCCACGGTTTCCGGATTGGATGTAGCCACATTAAGCTCTAAATTATCCCGCAAACTCAATTTGTCAAAATTCGCAGACCCCGCGCACATCCATCCGTCATAGACCGCAGCCTTAATATGCGACATGCCCGGATAAAAATAAACTTTGATACCATTACGGAACATGAGATTGGCGGTCACTGCATTACTTTTGTTCATAATGCTGTGGTTCCCCGCAGAAGGAAGGATCACCCGCACATCAACACCCCGTTCACGGGCCCGGATCAGATCATTAATGATCGTATTGTCCGAAAAATACGCGTTATTGATCCAAATATATTTACCGGCCCTGCGGATCGCTTCCAGCTGAGCGCGATAGAGTTCAGGATTATTAACCCTTGTATACAGCAACCGAACCGGAATCCCCTCCCCTTTGATCTGAGGATGCCGTTTAAATTTTTTGGCGAAAGCCAGGCCAAGATCTCCCCATGAACCGGCATGCGCCCAGGCGATCTTAAATTCATAAATCATCTCACTAAGAATCGGCCCCTGGACCTCCATCATCATATCATGCCAATCATAGCGGTATTCACGCCCGATATTCATCCCCCCCGTAAAGCCGGTCTTTTGATCGATCACGATAGTTTTTGTATGGTCCGCCTGAAACCACGCGCTGGGCCGCAACCTCACACTGATCTTCGAACCCTCCTGAAGATAACGGGCCATAGAATGAGGCGGCACAAAGCCCGGCGGCAAATCCGGAGGCATCTGTCCTTCTCCCATCACCTGGCCGATGCTGTCGACCAAAACCCGGACACGCACGCCTTCTAGTGATTTTTTCTTCAAGATATCAGCTACTTCAACGGCATAATCATCATTATCGAAAATAAACAGTCGGATATCAATCGACTCCTTCGCCGCTTGGATCTGATCGATCAAACGTGAAAAAAATTGATCGCCTCCAACCAAAAATTCCAGCCTCCCCAAGTACGGCTGCCGCTTTGTCAGCCGGCTCAAATACTCTTCAAAATCCGTAAGATCCATGAGCGGACCGCTCCCCACGACCGGCGCATTCTGAACCCGGGGACGAACCATCTCAACCGGAAGCGTTAATGCATCATAAACGAGATCCTTTGACAAATTCACCAAACGCAAAGCATAAGAAATCGGACGCCCGGCCAAACCGAAAACATGGCTTTGGACAACGGCATATTGAGTGGCCTTGAGGCCCTGCTCATAAACATTCCCCCGATACGGCTGCCTCCCGGAAACAGGAAAATCCAAAATAACAGTCCGGCCCTGCTCAAGGTCGACATAAGAAAAAGGGCTCCCGAACTCCACCGCATCCAAGAGACCGATGAGAATATGATCGGAAAAATTCTTCGACTGAACATACTCCTTAAGAGCCCGCAGAGAAGACTCTTCAATATCCTTTGGGCTGAACGTTTTCTCCAGGAGGATTTCCGGCGGCTTGTTTTTCAGATCGGTCACGACCGGTTCGCCCTTTTCATTATAAAAGAACACCTTTTCAGACTGTCCGGTTCTGACCAAAACAGCGCCCTCTCCCTCTTGCGGAACAATTTGACGAATAACCTCTGTCCGTATCGCCCTCCACTCCTGGCTGGACAAAAAACTCACCTTCGTCCTCTGCTGGGGAAGACTGGCAGACCATTGCTCCCGGCTCATAAATTCAAGCTCAGCGGAAAGCCCCCTGTAAACAGAAGAAAAATTCTTTTCATTCCAGCGGGTGCGGCAATAAAACTCTTCCCTGTCACCGATCTCAGCATGCATCGCAGAATACCTGAAATACAAACTGCTTCCTGAAATATAGGCCTCCTCCACCATAATCTCTTGGGCATGCGCAAACCAAACTTCCGCATGATCACGCCCGGAAGAATACTGGATCGGACGGGCCGAAGCGCAACCAAAAAGAATGATACTCATTGCACACAGTGCATAAACCGTCTTCATCATTATCCTTATGAGTTTTTAATGCCGAAAGTGAACAAACAGGCGTCCAAAATTTTTAGAATCCTTGTCCACCCGATGATAGAGCGCCTTGATGTGCTTTTGATCTAAAAAACGTAAAACGTGTTTTTTGAGTTGACCGCTGCCTTTACCGGGAACGATTTCCACAACATCAATACGCTTATCGAGCGCATCCTTAATAAGCTGCTCCAACGCCTCATCAATATCCCGGCCGCGATTAAAGATTTCATGCAGATCTAATTTCAGTCTTGACACGCGTCTCCTTCTTCACTTCTTTTCACTTGGCGCCCCTGCCGCCTTATCGTCTAAAAAGCGCATGCTTTGAATGATATTCAAGAAAGGCACGGAAGCCACATCTTTAAACTTGGGCAATTTTGTATTGCACTGCAAAATATACAACGGGCCATAATCAAACTGTTTTAGAAGACCCAAAACAATCGCATCCTGAGTGTTCATATCCGCCGAAATCAAAACTTTCACCGTGCGGCCATCGACGAGTTCATCCTTTTGATGGACGATCTCTAATCCCATGGATTTCAGATAATTCTGGAACGCCTCAAAGCCCTGATCAAGGGAGAACAGCGCCATGTCTTCATCCCAGGAGATCATGATTGTCGCTTCCGGAAGCCCTTGAATAGAACTCTTATCCTTCTTCTCCAGAACAAGGCTGCCGGCGTCTTCTTTGATATTCCACCCCAAAGGAAGATTAAAAGAAATTTTAAATTGCTCGCTGACATACCTCGGCTTAAAAGCTAATTCGATCTGCCCGGTTTCATAGGACCAATAGGCAGCCGCCCCCAGCATCGCAACCAGCAAAATATTCAGGAAAACAAAAATCTGTGATTTGCGCTCAGAATGACGGTCATGAATGCAGGTGGCCGCCATGATGTCCCCGATCCGGAAACGATCTTTGCGCCACACCAGACAAAGGATCTCCATCAAGAAAAAGAATACGACAAAAAGCAATCCTATATTGCGATGAACCAGACGTAAAATATTTTGATCTGATGCAATTAAAAAAGCCAGACAAGAAATAAAGGCCAGGAAGAAATTACGGACTAAATTCTCCCAAAATGTTCCCCGATACCCGAATTCATTGACGACAACCAGCCCCACAATACGCTTGCCCAAACTCTGACTCCCCCACAAATCCCTCGCCAAAAAAAGAATCCCGAACCAAACAAAAAACATGTGTGTCCCGATAACCCGATCCATCGCGTACGAAAGCCCGATC
>JBBRHV010000065.1:0-11966 GCA_038222225.1 Candidatus Omnitrophota bacterium | reverse complement strand
GAGTCATCACTCCACTCAAAAACACTCCCGCCGCAATAATCGCGGCTCCAAGTTTAACCGCGTCTTTTTCAACAATTTTTCCCTCTTCACTCTCAAGAAAACATTTGAGGTCTTTTTGAATCTTGGGAAAATATGTTATCTTCTTATCCTTCATTCGAGCTCCTTGTCCCGGCGGCCTCAAACCACGCCACACAACATCTCAAAAATCAACAGACGGATTTTATTTTAAATGGTTTTTATTTGCAGAACCATCTTTTTCCTGCCCAAAATGCAAGCTCCCCAGCTGCCTTTACGAATGGAGAAATCTTACAAACAATTAATGTTCCTCCATTGCCCCTCTTTTGTCCGTGAATAATCAACATCCCGGCATTTCTGCACCAAACCATTCGGGCATTCAAACTTAGCCGAAACATCAAAAGCAGGACACGTATCAGCACCGGGAGAATAACACGTTACGCTGCGGGTTTGATATTTTGTAAACTCTGTCATAAAGTTTGTCGTACAATTTAAATCCGTACATGTCAAAGCGTTACTCGCAATACAGGTATAATCCTGGTTGATGTCACCGCCCGCAGGACACGTATCCGTTGCCGCCTCAACAGCGCAAGTTCCATCACCTGCTCCCGCAGATAGCGCTACATAGGTATCGCAAACACCGCCCTCACCCGGATCTTGGGTAACGCACGCAGAAATATCCGTAAATGTCCCCTCCGCAGCGGCGGCACAAGCATACAAATCCGTCCTGTTTGCCAACGGAGTTGTATCTGCCTCAGCCGTTGCACATTTTGTCCCATCAGCACCCTTGATCGGGTTGCCTGGGTCATCGGTAGGAGGATTAACGCAGGTCACTGTTCGAGTTGTCCAACTATGCGTGTCACGACTGCTATCAAGGACTGCCACATCAACACAGGCAATAAAGCTATCGGTTGGAACGCAAATAAAATGAGATCGCTTATCTTTGTTACAGGTATCGGCCACAAGAATTGCGTCTATCCCACCTGGGACCTCTGTGCCATCAACAGCGTCATCATAAACATCTGGCAGGACATCTTGCCAAGCGTCATACACATCTCGCGCCATGTCCGGGTCAGCTCTACCAACACGCGGAGAAGTGCATGCACAAATTGCACCATCAAACCCTGTATTGGTTACCTTGCATCCACAGACCCCACGTAACGCTTTGTCCTTTGACCGTGCCCTATTACTCAGGACAACCTGCTCCCCCGTACAATAGGCCTGGCATACCGCCCCCGCGGTACAGTCTGTGACATCATCCACATATGTCCACCTAGCTCCAACCTTAAAACTATAGGGCACGGTCAAAGGACAAAGCGTTACATTGGCAGGCGCAGATCCGCACTGATTTCCGCAGCTTGTATCAGGCTTGCAAGCGCGCTCGATTGTCACAAGTCCGGTTGGCCCACCACTTCTACATGTCCGCGTCGAAAAATAGGTTCCGTTTCTAAGACAATTAGCTACACCAAGTGGATTTGGAGACGATTCGACCGGGTTCGTCCCGCATTGACCAGTATTTGGACTCCAAGCATCGCACCATTTGCACGTGGATGTATCAACTTTACAGACTCCGGCGTCATCTTTACAGTCCAACAATCCCCCGGTAAAATAGATCCCTGTCCCTGAATCATACATATGATCTGTGCAATTGATCGCTCCACCTGGAACCATCGATGGATTGATCACCACCCGTCCATTGACCTTATCACACTGCTCACTGGCATACAGCCGGCCGTCCATACACGCAGGCGCACCCTGATTTTCAACCTGGACACACGTATCAATCTCCTGGCAATTCACACATGCCATTGAACCTGCCCATTGATTCCCTGCTGAAGCCGCTCCATGAACATTCACACATGTTTTCGTGAATCCTGCGCTCACATCACACTGCTCTCCATAAGCAGGCTGTATTCCCTGAATCCCACAGCAGGGTTGATTTCCGCAGCCTTTAGATGAACTCGGTCGATACCCTAACTGATCAATGCAGTTAAAATCATCAACCACCGCACCCGCACCGTTCACACATCGAAAATTACAGGAAACCGTGATTTCGCTAGCTCCCGGATAAACGCAGTCCCGCAAAACCCCGCAATCACAGGCAAAAGGTTTCCAATCATAAACATTAGGATCATTCGGGTCATCTGCCTTAATAATATCAATTGTCCGATTAATGGAATCTTCGACACGCCAGCGAATCATGCCGGTAGGACCGGAAACCGCTAAAAATACGATCATGGCGCTTGCGACTAAAAGAAGGTATTCAATGATCTGCTGTGCTTTACGATTCATACGGCCCCTCTCTGAACCTATCATATTGAAATGGTAATTAAAGTATATCTTATATAAATAAAAAAATCAACTCCTACACAGCTGCCGGAACCGCAACGGCATTCGATTTGGCCTCCGGCTGATCACTGAATTTGACTGACACCAGCTTAGAAACCCCGGTTTGCTGCATGGTAATTCCATACATCACATCCGCGCTGGCAATGGTCTTTTTGTTATGTGTAATAATAATAAATTGCGCGATCTTGGCAAAATCCTTTAATAGGTAACTATAGCGGCCGACATTGGACTCATCTAAAGCGGCATCAATCTCGTCCAAAACACAAAACGGGCTCGGATTGACTTTGAAAACGCCGAAAATCAAGGCAATCGCCGTTAAGGTCTTTTCCCCTCCGGATAAAAGGCTGATATTCTGGCGCTTTTTTCCGGGAGGCCGGGCAATAATATCAATGCCTGATTCCAATACATTCTCCGGATCCAAAAGAACCAGCTGCGCCTCGCCTCCTCCAAAAAGCATGCGGAAATAAATCCTGAATTCCTCGCTGACCTTGGTAAACGTATTCATGAACATCTGCCGTGTTTCACGGTTGATTTTCTGAATTGTCTTATGAAGCGATTCTTTAGCGGTGATCAAATCCGCCTGTTGACGGGTCAAAAATTCAAACCGGTCTTTCAGTTCATCAAATTCCTCAATGGCCACCAGATTGACGGCACCAAACGATTCGCACCGGCGGCGCAAGCGCTCGATCATCATATTGAGTTCTTCCGGATTCAATGGTCCGTCGGAGGAAAGCCCTTCCACCGTCATATTCAGATCCAAACCTTCCGCCAGCTCCAAATGATCCAGATCAATGCGGTAAGTCTGAAGCAAACGGTCCCGGATCTCTTTTTGCTGAAATCCGATCTGCTGTTCATTCATCTCTTCAGCATGCATGGCTGCGCGCACCGTTTCCAGGTCCTTCTCATAACCGAGGATATTGCCCTTAACGCTTTGAAGCCGCCGGGCAACCTCTTCTTTCTGGATCAGATAGTCCTGCAGAACCGTTTGAAAATCCTGTCTCTGAATCTTTAAACGCTCAATGTCTTCCGTCACCTGACCGATTTCCTGACGGTATTGATCACGCCGTTTAAAGAGGTCTTCGTTCTCATGAGCTAAACGCATCAGCTCATTCTGAGCGCTCTCAAGAGCCTCGCTAAAGGTTCGCAAATTCTCCAAATAGCTGGAACGTTTGTCTTCAACGGAATTAATGTCTGCTTCCAACTGCGCCATGGATACGGTGGTTTCTTCCCGTTCCTGACCTTTCATGCGGATCAGCTCCTGCTTTCCGCGGATCACATGCTGGGCATGCTCGAGATCCTGGTTCAAGGTCTGCAGCTGCTGGGCCAAAATGTTTTCCGCGCTGTGATGCGCCTCCAAACTGGTAGCCACCTCATCCAATTCCATGCGCACCAATTCAAGTTCCTGATTTAATTTTTCGACTTCTTGAGAGATATCGGTTCTCTGCGCCTGATAAACCGAGCTTTCTTTCTCGCGCTCCTGCAATTCGATTGCTAAACCGGAAATCTCCGTCTTCAGATGTGTGCTGCGGGAATTTAAGCCCTCTTTCTCCAAACTCTTCTCGGCGATCTGACGGGCCAAATCATCAATACGCGCTGAAACCTGCGCAGGGTCCAACTCGATAAATTTTGTTTCGCAAATGATCTCATAAAGCTGACGGCCATCGCGGCCGAAATGCTCAGCGAGCCAGCCCATGCTGGCAGAATCGATCGGCTTCACCTCTTTGACTTTGCCGATGATCCCGCTCTGATGCTGCATCGGAACGCGGTCGGTCACCAGTCTCCCTTCAGCCACAGGATCCGGAATGTCCTCGTATTGAGCGCTCAGTTTCTCGATAAATTCTTTCTGCGAAATCAAAAACAATTTCTTCCGGTCCAGGTCATCAATCGACCCGTCCAAAAAGGTCATCTGCGAAGAGACCTCCTCAAAGGCCGCGCGCCGTTCATTCAAACGGACATGAAGGTCGCCGAGCACGGTCCCGACCTGCTCGATCTTCTGACAGATCCCGAAAAATTTCTGATCGATCTCGCCCTTTTCACAGGAGACCTTGCTGTGCTCGACCTCCAGCCGCCGCTGCCGGGCCAGACACCCCTGCACCTGCTTCATGCTGTCGGTCAGTTTATTTTTAACTTTGACCTGCTCGGTTGTGATAAAAAGAATGCCTTCTTCTTTTTGATGGATCTCCTGTTGGGCCTCTTCGACGCAATGACCGATCGTTGCCAAGGACTGACGCTTGGCCTCCAAGGTCTGAATATTTCCCTGAAGACTCTGTTCCAACCCGACTAAGAACTGATTGATGCTCTCGACGCGCTCACGCTGCTGACGGGATCGCTCTTCGAGCTGTCCCGTGGTTTCCTGAATCCGCTGTTCAGCCGATGAAAGACCGTCCAGACGCTCTTCATTAAAACCGATCTGTTTATTGTTCAAATCAATTTGCCCGTCGATCTTGATCTGATCGGAATGGACGTCATTGATCTTCTCCTCTAATTCATCCAGCATCACGGCTTCATGCTCGATCATATTTTTAAACTCTTCCAGCTCCGCGTGAAAGGTGGTTTCCTTCTCTCGCAATTCTTCCATCTGCCCCTGCCGGCGGGATTTCTCGTTCTGGCGCTGCATCAATTCCTGCTGCGCGGATTTCACTTCCAAAACTTTCAGCTTCTCAAATTCTTCTTTATATCGACGGGCCTTCTTGGCCTGACGTTCACAGGAGGCGATCTGGCGCTTGACTTCATTGACAATGTCGCTGATGCGCAACAGATTGTTTTCCGTGTCGCGCAGACGGTTCAACGCCTCGCGCTTACGGGTCTTATATTTTGTGATCCCCGAGGCTTCATCCAGCAAAACCCGGCGGTCTTCGGGCCGGGCACTGACGATCAGATCAACCTTGCCTTGCTGAACCATCGAATAAGCCTCAGCCCCCACACCGGTTCCCATGAACATTTCGGCAATGTCTTTCAACCGCACCGGTGTTTTGTTGATGAGATATTCACTCTCGCCGGACCTGAACAGCCGGCGGGTCACCGTCACTTCATTGTATTCATACGGAAGGATCCGCGATTCATTGGAGAAGGTCAAACTCACCTCGGCAAAACCCAACGCGGCCTTCTGATCCGTCCCGTTAAAGATCACGTCTTCCATCGACGAGCCGCGAAGCTCCTTCGCGCTTTGTTCGCCTAAGACCCAACGCATGGCATCAAACACGTTGCTTTTTCCGCATCCGTTCGGACCGATCACCGCCGTGATCCCGGGCCCAAAATTAAAAACAGTTTTATCCGCAAAAGATTTGAATCCGAAAATCTCAAGCCTTTTTAAATACACGGGCTACTCCCTTTTTTAAATGATGCTATTTTGACAACAGCTCTTGGACAAGATGAACGGTTGTATTCAGGTCTGTAAACTTAACCAGCATATCTTCCGGAATTGCGATACGGTATTTCTTTTCAATCCCGGCTAAAATCTCAAGCGCCATCATAGAATCCATACCCAGATCCTTGATGAACTTTGCATCACCATCAACAGCGTCTGGCTCTTCCTCCAAAATTTCGGCAACCAGCGCACGGATATCCGCCTCAACATTAACGCCCTTAGGCAACTGCCCCATAGAGATTCTCCTTAAGCAGATGTTTTCAATTTCAGGTCAAAGGTACAATTTCTGACAAAAACCCGCCCTCACCAATCTTTGCCTGAATTATCTTTAGTTTAAATAGATATAGAGGAAGTGTCAATAAGATTTTAGAGTATTTTCTACTAGATAGAGGATAGGCCCGGCAGAAAACCCCCTACATGAAGAGGTTTTAAGAAATTTTGACATCCACTGCTACAGCCTGGTTATAATCAACTCCCGCCACTTCAAAACCAAAAAGTTTCAAGAAATCTTGTTGATAGGCCGCTACATCCGCATACCTCTTAAAATTCTCAGTGGTAATCGCCTCCCAGGCCTGCCGGACTTCATTTTGAACATCCTCACGCAGTTCGAGATCATCCAAACGGATACGCCCCTTTTCATCGATGGAAATATCCTTTCCGGAAAAAAGCCGGTCTTGATACAAACGATGGATCTGCTCGATACAATGTTCGTCGATGCCCTTCTCTCTCATGACTTTCAAAAGGATCACCATGTATAAAGCCAAAAAGGAATGGCCGCGCTCGCCTGAGTCACTAGGGCCCGATGGACCGAAACCAAAGCCCTGCCCCCAGTCACTTTCAGCATATCATTAAGCTTATGGGCAGTCGCCTCCAAATGGTCCTTAGCCGCGCCCAATGTCCCTTGGCGGTAAATTGGGAATGTTATGTCTGAACCAAGGTACGAATAAGCTATATTCAGGGAATTGTCCGCTAAAACGCCCTCTCTAAGCAATGCTTCAATCCACATCTGCCAGTCCTCTCCACCCATGACCGCAACAGTTTGGCGAAGCTCTTCTTCCGTGCCTGGCTCAGTCGTCACATCAATGATCTCAAAGGTTTCAAGATCCAAAGCCCGGTTCGTGTAGGCCTGAGCGAGAGGCTTAACAACCCCTTTAAAACGCTCGCCGGTCCGCGGATGCGTCCGGCGCGGCGCCGCCAAACTATAAACAACCATATCCACCTGCCCCAGATCTTTTTTAATCGCTGCCACCACCCCGGCCTTCATTTCTTCAGAAAAAGCATCCCCGTTAAAACTCTTTGAATACAGCCCTGCCTGCCTTGCCTCACGCTCAAAAGCTGCTGAGTTATACCAGCCGGCCGTGGCCGTACGCCCACCCTCAGCCGGCCTCTCAAAAAACACGCCCATGGTAGCGGCACCGCTTGCGAATGCTGCAACGATCCGTGATGATAATCCATAACCCGTGGAGGCTCCGATCACCAAAACCCGTTTGGGTCCCTCAACAGAGCCCTTGCGGCGAACGTACTCGATCTGATCTTTGACATTCTGCGCACACCCAAGCGGATGAGCTGTGGTACAAATGAATCCGCGGACCTTCGGCTTCACAACCATGCCCGACTTCTTAGGCTGAATAAACGGCGTAGAACCCAAAAAACACCTGAATCCCGCATGACTTTTCTTTCTCAAGCCCTTTGCAGCACACTCTGAATTTTCTTGAATCATAATATGTCCCATTTTTAAGTGTTTTCATTGATTTGTCGCTAAAAAAAACCAACAATTACAAAAAACTAACCCAAAAAAATATTGCGTTCTCTCAAAAAGATGTAATAATATGAAAAAGTTTTCCATAATAAATATACTTGTTAAGATTGCTTATTTAACCTTAGGAGGATCTGGATGGATTATTTACTGACCGAAGAACAAATCATGCTTAGGGATCTCTGCCGTGAAGTCGCTGAAGAAAAAATTAAGCCGATCGCCGCAAAGTATGACCGGGAAGAAAAGTTCCCCTGGGAAATTGTAAAAATCTTGGCCCAATCTGACCTTTGCGGAGTTTATATTCCCGAAGAATATGGCGGTATGGGCGGCGGGATCCTTGAACTGTGTATCACCGCAGAAGAACTTTCCCGCGGATGCGCGGGGATCGCCTTATCCTTTGCCGGAACCGCTTTAGGAACCGACCCTATCCTGCTGTACGGAAACGAAGATCAAAAAAAGAAATATCTCCCGGATATCGCCAGCGGAAAAAAACTGGCGGCCTATGGCATAACCGAACCGTCTGCCGGATCTGATGTCAGCGCCATGCAGACCACCGCCAAAAAGGACGGCGATTATTATGTCCTCAACGGCACCAAACATTTCATTACCAACGGAGGCGATGCTGAAATTTATACGATTGTCGCCATGACCGATAAATCCAAAGGCACCAGAGGCGCCAGTGTGTTCATTGTTGAAAAAGACACCCCCGGTTTCACCTTTGGGAAAAAGGAAGAAAAGCTCGGTATCCGCGCCTCTTCCACCCGTGAGTTGATCTTTACGGACTGTAAAGTCCCGAAAGAAAACCTGCTCGGACGTGAAGGCCAAGGTTTTCTCATTGCCATGCGGACCTTTGACATGTCCCGCCCAGGCATCGGTGCTCAGGCGGTCGGGATCGCTCAAGGCGCCTTTGATGCGGCGCTCAAGTATGCCACGGAACGCGTTCAGTTCGGAAAGACCATCGCCAGTTTTCAGGGCATTCAGTTCATGCTGGCCGACATGGCCACTCAAATTGAAGCGGCCCGCGCGCTGGTCTATGCCGCGGCCCGCCAGATCGATGGCGGAGCAAAGGAAGTCACCATGCAGTCATCCATGGCAAAACTATTTGCGTCTGATGTCGCCATGAAGGTCACCACCGACGCGGTTCAGATTTTCGGCGGATACGGTTATATCAACGAATATCCGGTTGAAAAATTCATGCGCGATGCCAAAATTACCCAGATCTATGAAGGAACCAACCAAATTCAGCGCAGCATTATTGCTCTTAATCTCATCAAAGAAAGCAAGAAAAAATGAACATCGTCGTCTGCATCAAACAAGTCCCTGACACGACTCAGGTAAAGATCGACCCGGAAACCAATACCCTCATCCGGGAGGGCGTTGACTCCATCATCAATCCGTTTGATATGTATGCGATCGAAGAAGGCGTACGCCTCAAAGAGCGCTTCGGCGGAAAAACAACGGTCCTCACCATGGGACCGCCTCAGGCGGTTGCCGCCTTGCGAGAAGCCATTGCGCTGGGCTGTGATGACGCCATTCTGGTCAGCGACCGCGCCTTTGCCGGGTCTGATACTCTGGCCACCGGTTACACCCTGGCCAATGCGATCCGCCGGATCGGTGATTTTGATATTATCCTCTGCGGCAAGCAGGCCTCTGACGGAGACACCGCGCAGGTCGGCCCCGGTATTGCCACTCAACTTGATATTCCGCAAATTACCTATGTGAAAAAGATCGAAAAGATCGAAGACAAAACCATGGTTGCTGAGCGCATGACCGAGGAAGGCTTTGAGATCATTCAAACGTCCCTCCCCTGCCTCATCACCGTTGTCAAAGAGATCAACGAACCGCGCCTCCCGTCGTTAAAGGGAAAAATGAGAGCCAAAAAGGCCGAGATTGCGGTCTGGAAAGCGCTCGACATTGACGCGGATGAAGGACAATTGGGTTTGGGCGGATCTCCCACGTGGGTTTCAAAAATTTTTACTCCCCCTCCCCGCCCGAGCGGCGAAATGTTTGACGGAGACCCTGAAGAGGCGGTCACAAAACTTGTTCATCTTTTAAAGGATAGGCTGAATTAATATGAGCATCAAAATTCTTGACGATAAATGTACCGGCTGCACCCTCTGTTTGAATGTCTGCCCGTTTGCGGCCATTACCATGAAAGACAAAAAAGCGGTCATTGACCTCGACAAATGCACCCTCTGCGGGGCCTGCCTGGATTCCTGTAAATTCAAGGGAATAGAGATCCAGCGCAGCACCAATAAAACCCCACACCTGGAAGATTATAAAGGCATTTGGGTCTTTGCCGAACAGAAGCGCGGGATCGTTCAGCCCGTGGCCTTCGAGCTCTTGGGGAAATCACGGGAGCTGGCTGATAAACTTAAAACCGAAGTCACGGCGGTTTTCATCGGCCATAACATTACCGATCATGCCAAACAGCTGATCCACCGCGGCGCGGATAAAGTCATCGTGGTCGACAACCCGAAGCTCGAACATTTCCTGGATGAGCCTTACACCAAGGTCCTGGTGCAGCTTGTCCGCAAATACCGCCCGGCGATTTTTCTGTGCGGGGCAACCTTTATGGGCCGCTCGCTGGTTTCACGGGTCGCGGTCAAACTGCATACCGGGCTCACCGCAGACTGCACCGGATTGGATGTGGACACCAAAGAAGGTTTCCTTCTGCAAACACGTCCGGCCTTCGGCGGAAATATCATGGCCACGATCCTCAGCAAAAACCACCGCCCGCAAATGGCGACGGTACGGCATAAAGTTTTTAAAGAAAGCGAACTCGATAAATCCCGTAAGGGTGAGATCATCGAAGAAAAAATCGCAACGAGCCTCCTTTCTTCACGCACGAAATTACTGGATATCGTTGAGGAAGTCACCGCGACCATCAATATCGCAGAAGCCAATATCATTGTCTCCGGCGGACGCGGCATGCGCGGCCCGGAGAACTTCGCCCTTCTGGAAGAGCTTGCCCAGGTTTTGGGAGGAGCGGTCGGATCGTCACGCGCCGCTGTCGATAGCGGCTGGATGCCTTATTCACATCAGGTCGGACAAACCGGAAAAACCGTCTGCCCGAAAATCTATATTGCCTGCGGCATTTCCGGACAGATCCAGCACTTGGTTGGAATGCAGTCCTCGGATATCATTATCGCCATCAACAAAGACGCCAGCGCGCCCATCTTTACGGTGGCAACCTTCGGAATTGTGGGAGACGTCTTTGAAGTCGTGCCGCTTCTGACACGAAAATTCAAAGAGGCCCTGCGCCGTTAGCCTTTGAAACACAAAAAACCCCTCCAGCCAAACGGCTTGAGGGGTTTTTTATTTCTGAAATCTTAACTGACTGTTTCGCGCTTTCCGACAATCACAATACCTGAGGCCGTCATATCAAAACGTTTACGGTCCACCTCCGCGTCATAACCGATCCGAACTCCGGGAGCGATCTTCACCTCTTTATCAATAATCGCGTTATGGATCTTCGCATCGTGACCAATGGTAACATTATTCATGATCACCGAATTGATAATCTCCGTGCCATGCTCCACCCGGACACTCGGAGAAAGGATCGAACCCTTCACGATCGCGCCCTCAATAATGCATCCGCCGGAAATCAATGAATCCACGATCATGCTGTCAATGCAGGAGCCGTCTTCCCCCACATAACTGATCGTCTTTGAGGGAGGATACTGAATATGGTTTGTACGCAACGGCCAGCTACGGTCATAAATGTTAAATTCTCCGCCAGGCTTGACCAGATCCATGTTCGCCTGATAATAAGCATCCCGGGTTCCGATATCCCGCCAGTATTTCGGACGGCCCTGGTCATCGGCAAAATCATGCGCGAAGACCCGGCGCTTGCGCTTGAGCATCTGCGGAATAATATTGCGCCCGAAATCATGCTGCGATAGCGGCGTTTTCGCATCGATTTCAAGCTCTTCGCATAAAGCTTGCTTGGTAAATAAATAAATGCCCATCGACGCATAGATCTGCTCCGGATGACCGGGAACCGTTTTGGGGTGTTTGGGCTTTTCCTGAAAACCGCAGACACGCCGCTCTCCATCGACTTCAATCACGCCGAATCCGGATGACGCCTCGGCAGGCATCGGAATACAGGAGACCGTCACATCCGCTTCATTCTTCAGATGCTGATCGAGCATATCCTGATAATTCATTTTATAGACATGATCACCGCCGAGAATCAGAATATATTCCGGATTCGTGTCGGTGATGGCATAGATATTTTGGTAAATCGCGTCCGCTGTCCCCAAATACCAATCCGAACTCACCCGCTGTTGTGCCGGAATCAGGTCAATAAACTCCCCCAGCTGAGAAGACACAATGTCAAGCCAACCCGCCAGAAGATGCTTCTGCAGGGAAAACGATTTGTATTGCGTCAGCACATAGATCCGTCTTAATCCCGAATTGATACAATTACTCAAGGTAATATCGATGATCCGATAGATCCCCCCGAACGGAACCGCC
>JBBRHV010000064.1:0-12545 GCA_038222225.1 Candidatus Omnitrophota bacterium | reverse complement strand
AACAGTTCCCCGTCAATCGTAAAAATATCCCGCGCCGAACTGGGAATGTCATCATTATAAATCAAGTCCTGAAACGTAAAAAGAACATCATCCGCCGAAAAGGCAACCCCGTCATTCCAGCGCACATCCTCCCGCAGAACAAAGGTCCAGGTCAGGCCGTCTTCGCTGACCGTCCATTCTTTGGCCAAATTCGGGATCACTTTCAAGGTCTCGGCGTCAAGCGTTGTCAGCCCTTCAAAAATGAATGAGGTGACCATCGTGGTTGAGACTTCCTGAGCGCTGATCGGATTGAAGGACTTGGGGTCCCCCAACGAGCCTAGGACAAGGTAGCCCCCGTAACGGGAAGCCTGCGGCTCCGCCCAAAGGTCAAGCGGACAAAAAAAGGATATGAGAGAAAAAAAGAAAATACTGATGAGAATAATTTTAGGGGAGATGTTTTTCCTCATGAGGAAAGAAAAGGCCGCCTTTTTGTGAAAGGCGGCCTTCAACATTTATTCTTGTTCCGGTTGTTCTTTAACCGTATAGGTTTCGTTCGTCTCGATCGTCCGGGTCCCATCCGCTGCAAAAGGAGTCTGTTCCACCTTCACCGGAGGCTGCGCCTCCGCAACCGGCTTGGTTTCCGGCGCGGTCGCTTCCGTAGGAATATCCAGGGTGATCGTCTTTTCCGACAACGGCAGCTCCGCCATCAGGTCTTCCCCTTCCATCAAGGATTTCTCAGCGCGGGCAGACATAAAGGCCAAGGTCAAACTGGTGATCAAAAAGACAACCGTCAAACCGGTCGTCACTTTTATCATGGTCTCATTGGTCTTGGCGCCGAACATGGATTCTGCGCCACCGGCGAATCCTTCGGTCAGCCCTCCGCCACGGCCCGACTGGATCAAAACAATAAAGATCAACGCAATACAAGCCAACGAATGAATCACAATCACAAATCCCATCAACATAATTAAACCTCACACTTTCACGTTATCACTTTTTAATATGTATCGCGTTCTTAACAATACCCGCGAACGCATCCACCTTTAAACTGGCCCCGCCGACCAAAGCCCCGTCAATATCCGGCTGGGATAGCAGTTCAACCGTATTCTCCGCCTTAACGCTTCCGCCGTATTGAATACAGACCGCTTGAGCGACCACTGCGCCGAAACGCCCGGTCAACCATTTGCGGATAAAGGCATGAACCTCTTGCGCCTGAGCGGCGCTCGCGGTCTTTCCGGTCCCGATCGCCCAGATCGGCTCATAGGCCAGGGTGATCTTTCCCATTTCTTCAGCCGTAAGATTAGCCAAACTTCCTTCGCATTGCTCTTTGATAACAGCCATGGTCTTTTCAGCTTCGCGCTCTCCCAAACTTTCTCCGATACAGACGATCGGAAGAAGGCCGTGACTAAGAACGGATTTGATTTTTTTATTGACCGTTTCATTCGTATCGCCAAAAAACTGACGCCGTTCCGAATGGCCTAAAATCACATATCTCACATTCAATGATTTCAAAATTGCTGCGGAAATTTCTCCCGTGAATGCCCCACTATCTTCCCAATAAACATTCTGGGCCCCAACTTTAATATTAGAATCTGCTACGAGATCACCAATTTCCGATAAACAAACTGCCGGTGGACAAATCGCCATATCAACAGCCTCAACATCACCAATCTCCCGCTTTAACCCATTCACAAGGTCAAACGACTCTGAAAGCGTTTTGTTCATCTTCCAATTTCCTGCAATGAATAATTTTCTCATTCCTTAAAACCTTTCTCTTATTTATTTTTAATAGCTGCCACACCGGGAAGCTCTTTGCCTTCCAAAAGCTCGAGCGATGCTCCCCCGCCGGTGGAAATATGCGTCATGCCCTCTTCAAAGCCGAACTTCTTGACCGCCGCCGCCGTATCTCCGCCGCCCACGATCGAAATCGCATCAAGTTTCGAAACATATTCAGCCAGCGCCTTGGTCCCTGCGGCAAAGGCATCCACTTCAAAAACACCTACAGGTCCGTTCCAAACGATCATCTTCGCCGTCTTTAACGCTGCCTTGAACGCTTCAATCGCCTTAGGGCCGATATCCACCCCTTCCCAGTCATCGGGAATATTGCCACTGATCACGTAGCATCCTTCAGGGTTATCAAACTCCTTAGCGATCATATAATCACTCGGCAAAACAATTTGAACCCCCAGCTCCTTGGCTTTTACCAGAATGGCCTTAGCCGTATCGATCTTGTCCTCTTCCAACAACGATTTGCCGATAGCGATGCCCTGCGCCTTTAAAAACGTATAGGCCATCCCGCCGCCGATGATGATCGTATCAGCCTTGGGTAAAATGTTCTCGATCAACGCGATCTTGCTGGAAACCTTGGCTCCTCCCAGAATCACCACAAACGGCTTTTCCGGATGCTCAACCGCTTTGGATAAAAATTCGATCTCTCTCTCCAGCAAAAATCCAGCCGCCGCCGGCAGATATTGAGTGATCCCTTCTGTTGAGGAATGGGCGCGGTGCGCGCTGCCAAAAGCGTCATTGACATACAGGTCCGCCAACTCAGCCAACTGCTTGGCAAAAACCGGGTCATTCTTGGTTTCGCCCTTATGAAAACGTAAATTTTCCAGAACAATAACCTTCTCTTTGCTGGCAGCAATGGCCGCCTTGACTTTTTCGCCAACGCAATCATCCAGCATTAAAACTTTCTGGCCCAAAAGCTCTTCAAGCCGCTTGGCAACCGGAGTCAGCCGTTCGCTTTCAATAATTTCTCCCTTAGGCCGGCCCATATGGCTCATCAAAATGACCTTTGAGGCGCCTTGCGCTAATATATATTTAATCGTAGGAAGCGCGGAAACGATGCGCAGATCATCGGTGATCTTTAAATTTTCATCCAACGGCACGTTAAAATCACAGCGGATAATAACCTTTTTTCCGGAATAATTCACATCCTTAATCGTTATTTTATTCATAGTTACAGCCCTCTCGTAAAAGTATTAAAAATACCTTATATTTCTAAAAATAACCTTTGTATTATATCTAAAGAGTTTGGATTGTCAATGTTTCTAAAGAAGGTTATTTGAAGAAACACCTGCCCTCAGGCCTTCTCACCATAGAGCTGTTTTCGCACTAATTCCATGTCCGCATCTACCATCATTTTGACCAAACCATCAAACGGCACTTTCGGGCTCCACCCCAGCTTTTGGCGGGCTTTGCTGCTGTCCCCCAAAAGAAGATCCACTTCAGTAGGACGAAAATAGCGCTCATCGATCTCAACATAATCCTGCCAATTCAAACCCGCATAACCGAAGGCGGCTTGCAAAAACTCCTTCACTGAGCGTGTTTGGCCGGTGGCGATCACATAATCCTCCGGAGTTTCCTGCTGCAGCATCCGCCACATGGCCTCCACATAATCTCCGGCAAATCCCCAGTCGCGTTTGGCATCCAGATTTCCTAAATAAAGTTTCTTTTGAGTGCCATGCTTAATGCGCGCCAGGGCCATGGTGATCTTACGAGTGACAAATGTTTCACCGCGCCGGGGAGACTCATGGTTAAACAGAATACCGTTACAGGCAAACAGATTGTAGGCTTCGCGGTAATTGACGGTCATCCAATAGGCATAAACCTTGGCTGCCCCGTAAGGACTGCGTGGATAAAACGGAGTGGTTTCCTTCTGAGGCGATTCCAAAACCTTGCCATACATTTCCGAACTGGAGGCCTGATAAAAACGGGTCTTAATTCCCGCATCACGGATCGCTTCTAAAATTCTGATGGTTCCTAGGGCAGTAATTTCAGCCGTATATTCCGGAATATCAAAACTCACCCGCACATGGCTTTGAGCGCCGAGATTATAGATCTCATCCGGATCGATCTGCTTTAAAATCCGGGAAAGCGAACTGGCATCACTCAAATCCCCATACACCAACCGCAGATTCGCATCCTTGGCATGAACATCCTGATACAAATGATCAATACGACCGGTATTAAACGAACTGGAGCGACGGATCAAGCCATACACCTTATAGCCCTTTTCAAGCAAAAGCTCGCTCAGATACGATCCATCCTGGCCGGTAATCCCGGTGACAAACGCGGTCTTGTGACTCATTATTCATTCCTCTCTTTAAAACGCAATACGCAATACGAAATACCGCCTTTAATATGCGCCCTTACATTATGCCCTACGTCACCAAATGATTCCCATCTGAATTATATGTCGGTATCATCTCTTTGATTTTCTCAATGATCTTATCGGTTGCCATTAGATTGGCAAATCGCTCCATCTCTTTAACATCCCGGCGAAGTTTCTGCGGATCAAAACCCTCGGCAGACGTGACATAAATTTTTTCGTGCTTGGTAGCCCGGTCTTTTTCCGTATCCAGGAGTAACTCCTCATAAAGCTTCTCCCCGGGACGCAAACCGGTAAATTCGATATCAATATCCTCACCCAATTTCAGGCCGGAGAGCCGGATCAAATCCTTTGCCAGATCCACGATCTTAATCGGTTCTCCCATATCCAAAAGAAATATTTCCCCGCCTTTGCCAAGCGCGCTGGCCTGCAGTACCAGCAAAACCGCCTCACTGATACTCATAAAATAACGCCGCACTTCCGGATGCGTAACGGTCAGCGGCCCGCCTTCTTCGATCTGTTTTCGAAAAAGCGGCACCACGCTTCCCTTAGACCCTAAAACATTGCCGAAGCGGACCGCCATAAATTTTGTGCGGCTTTTCACATTTTTGGTCTGCAAAATCATTTCACTGATACGCTTGGTCGCCCCCATAATGCTGCTGGGATTGACCGCCTTATCCGTTGATATAAACACAAAGCTCTCAACCTTATAATGCTCGGAGGCATAAATCAGATTGCGCGTTGAAATAATATTATTTTTAACGGCTGCGGCCGGACTCTTCTCCATTAACGGAACATGTTTAAACGCCGCGGCATGAAAAACGATCTGCGGTTTGAATCGAGTAAAGGCATATTTCAACAGGCCGGCATCCTGAACATCCCCCATTACCGCGGAAAACTCCAGATTCGGAAATTTCGCCCTCAGTTCTAATTTTAAAAAATAAATATCGTTTTCATTATGATCAAACAGTATTAATTCGCGGGGAGCAAAAAGGGCGATCTGCCGGCAAAGCTCAGAGCCGATCGAGCCAGCCGCCCCGGTTATCATAATGCGTTTCCCTTCAAGATAAGCGCCGACTTCTTTTTCATCGATATGCACAGTTTTCCGGCCCAAAAGATCTTCCGGGCGGACTTCCCGTAATTTTATTTCTAATTCTCCGCTGAGGATCTTGTGAAACCCGGGAACGATCTTCACCTTGACATCCGCGGCATGACAGCTGGCAATAATATCACGTATGCTTTGCCCATCCGCTGAAGGCATCGCAATAACAATTTCCTGAACGCCCAGCCGTTCGACCACCTCAGAAATGGAACTTCTTCCTCCATAAACCTTGACGCCAAAAATGTGTAAATTCTTTTTGGATTTATCATCATCAATAAATCCCACCACTTCGGCATTAATATCGGCATTGTTTTGATATTCCCTCAGAACCATCACCCCGGCCTCTCCCGCGCCAATGATCAAGGTTTTCTTCCGTGACCGAACCTTCTTATCAAAAACCGTTCGGCCGCGTGTCCATCTCGCCGCAAAACGAAGCGCCATGGTAAAACCCAAACAGATCCCCCAATCCAAAAGAAAGATCGAACGGGGCATGCCGTTCATTTTTTGTGCTAAGACTAAAAACAGAATAAAACAAAGACTCGCGGTTATATTGCCTTTCAGCACCTGGCTCAGATCATAGATGCTCGCGTATCTTAAAGAAGTTCTAAACAATTGAAAATAATGAAAAACAACGATCTTGATCAGAACCAACGAAAAAAATGTTTGCAGAATAAGGCCGTGATAAACGGCAAACTGACAATCAAAACGAAGACAAAACGCTAAAAGGTAAGAAACCCCGATGATCGCAAGGTGCGCAGTAAAGACAAAAAAGTGCCTTTTTCTAATGATGAACTTTTTTAAATTCATAAGGGGCATTATAGTATATTCTAACAAAACACTCTATATTTTTTATGGGAAATAAGCCTGGACGATTTAGGACATGCCGTATTTCAGCCCCTTCAGGCGGGCGTCTTAGGGAGTTCTCACCTTCACGACTGCTGTCGTCAACCCCATCATAAACCAAAACAAAACAACCAATTGCAAGGCATACAGGTGCGTATCAAAAAAGGCGTGCACCAAAAACCCCAAAAGACCGACGGCCAGCCCAAGGACCAGATAATCTTTGTGCTGATTCAAATACCGCACAACCATGGCAAAAAAACTCCATACAATCCAAAAAAAGGCGCCCAAGCCCAACAACCCAATCTCCGCAGCCATTTGTAAATAGGAATTGTGCGGATAAATTCCGCCGTCATCCGCAATTTTATATTTCGGCGCAACATTGGAATATGTATTAAGGCCACAACCGGTTAAAGGATGATCTTTGATAATAGCCAAAGATTCCCGCCAGAGATTAAACCTGATGGGGACCGATCCCTCCTTCATACTCAGCACCGATGCCATACGCCCTGTTAACGTGTCATTTTCACCATATTTACTTTTACAAACACCATTAATTTTAGTCTTTACAGACTGGGGAAGCAGCAAAAAAGTCAGCACCAAACTACCGGCAACGCATAGATATAAAACCCTCCTTGAAAAAGAAGCCTTTATGATCACATACCCGATCATTGCCGATGCCGCAATAACAAAACCCAGCCATCCTCCCCGACAATAGGCCAATACTAAACACACAAAAAGAAATAAAGCAACCACGGTCAACGCCATGCTCAGCCATTTACTCTTCCTGCGTATATCCAACGCCCAGCCGAATAATGCCGACAAAATAATAACCAGCCAGGCGGCAAAATCATTCCCTGAAATAAAAGAAGCGCCCAGCCTTTCATTAAATTCATATCCTTTTAAAAAATCAACACCCCGGAAATACTGCACGCCAGCATCTACCCCAATCAACAATGCCGATAAAAAGATTGCCCACAAAAGCCTCTTCACCCGCTTTTCTGTATTGATGGTCTCCACCATCATAAAAAAAATCGCAATAAACTTTATGGTCTTGGCAAAAAAATGAAGTAACGAGAACCGCGGATCGACCGAAAAAATCACAGACACGATATTCATCAAAACAAAAAAGGCAAGCGCCCTATTTAATGACGTGAACGGGATCATCCCTTTTAACCCGTCGGACCGAAACCCGGCTATCCGTTTAACGATCCAGGCAAGCGCTGCCAAAACCGTAAAAATACTCACCCCGGCCTTGGCAAAAGGAAGACAAAAGATCAAAAGATAAAGACACCATTCCATCACCATATCGCAATACTTTATTATTTTATCGCTGTGCACTTGCCCCATTCCCTGCCTTTTTTCTTAATGACTAACATTTTCAGATTTTATAACCTTTATAACCGTCAGCAATAATATTCTCAGATCAAAAAAGAATGACCAGTTTTTTAAATAATATTCATCGAAATCAACCTTGCCCGGGATCGGCAACGCATCCCTTCCATTCACCTGCGCCCAGCCGGTAATTCCCGGGATAATCTGATGCACCCCTTTCCTGGTCCGTAATTCGATCAGATCATCCTGATTGAAAAGTGCCGGACGGGGTCCGACAAAACTTATATCCCCTGTAAAAATACTATATAACTGCGGCAACTCATCCAGACTATACTTGCGCAAAAAAAAGCCGATCGGCGTGAGATAAACTTCCGGGTTTTTCATAAGATGAGTGGCAACCGCCGGGGTATCAACCTTCATCGTGCGGAACTTAGGCATTTTAAATATGCTGTTATTGATCCCAACCCTGTCGGACCAATACAATACCGGCCCTTTTGAAGTCACTTTCACCAGTATTCCAATAATTAAAATCGGAATACTTAAAAAACACACCAAGAAAACCGCCATAACTAAATCGAAAATACGTTTAATCATAATGTATACTCTTTAACCGTTTCCCATTTCCCTTATCCCTTCTCCTTTTCGACCCCTTGCTATATGCCTGTTGAATACACTCCTGCATCAAGACCTCTAACTTATCAAGCAACATTCCCCGTTCAAAATTTGTGTCACAATACAATTTCCCAGATTTGCCCATTGCTTCCCGCTCTTGTTTCGACATTCGATACATCGCCAAAACAGATTCCGCCAAGGCATTCGCATCTCCCGAAGAAGAAGCCATTCCAGCGCCAGACTCAATAATTAATCGAGCGCCTTCTCCATCAAGAGCCGCAATAATTGGTTTTCCACAAGCCATATATGATTGAATTTTTGAAGGAACAGTCAGCGCAAAAATCGGGTCTTGTTTTAAAGTAACCAACATAGCATCTGCTTCTGCAAAAAAACCAGGCATCGCCTCAACAGGATGCCTACCAAGCAAATGAACTGTATTGGAAAGACCCCGCGCTTTAATTTCTTCCTTAACCCAGTCCAATCGACGGCCATCCCCCAACACCGCCAAATGTATATCCGGAAAATCTTTCACCCTTTCTACGGCCGAGAGAATTGTTTCAAAATCTTGCGCCGCTCCGATATTGCCTGCAAACATAATGCAAAACCCAGGCGGAAATAGCTTGTTTGTTTTTAAATTGGCTTGCGCTGCAACCTGTTTGTATATTGCTTCTACACTGTTTGGAAAAAAAACAACTTTTTCAGGAGGAACTCCTTGGCCTTCTATTAACGAAGAGAATGCCGTCGATTGAATCAGAACTTTGTCACAATGTCGATAAATAAAACATACCAATTTTCTTACACTATTAAGTATCCATTGCGAACTAATTGCTCCGGTTGCCGATAGACTTTCCGGCCAAAGATCTTGCACCCAAAACAGCATAGGGATAAATTTCATTTTTTTTAAAACTATAGCTGGAATTCCAACAGTTACTGGGGATGCCTGAAAAACAAAAATCAAATCAAATTTTTTACGACAAAAAAAAGGAGATAGAATGCTAGCAAAAAAAGCAAAAGAAAAATAATTAAACGCAAGTCGCGCTCCGCCCCCCCTACCCCTGGTCAATAACGGCACACGAATAATCTGAACTCCCTTATATTCCTGCCGCCAGTTCTTAAATAAACCGTATCCGGAAAAAAGCTTCCCGCCAGGATAATTAGGCAATCCAGTAAGCACCGAAACGTTGTGACCCCGTTCCACCAACCCCGCAGCCAAATCATTAATACGAAAATTCTCCGGCCAAAAATACTGAGAAACAATTAGAATTTTCATCTAAACTTGTTTCCTCCAAACGGTCCGGTTCACATAATCCGTATAACTCAGAATGATTCGCAGCACTTTCTTCGAGACATTATCCGTGTCGTAATCCGGCACCAACCTAAATTGGCGCTGGACCGCCGCATGCTGTGCTCTCACAACTTCAATGGATTCCATAACCCTCTCCGGCTGCAAACCACACATAATCAAAGTTCCCTCGTCCATTCCCTCCGGCCGTTCATGAGCCTGACGAATAGTGACTGCCGGGAAGTTCAAAATCGTAGATTCCTCAGTAATCGTGCCGCTGTCCGAAATAACACATTTAGCGTTCATCTGAAGTTTGACATATTCAAAAAAACCAAAAGGCTTTAAAAAATGGATACGTCGATCCAAAGCATCGCCCTTCCGATCTTCCAGCCGCTTCCGGGTACGGGGGTGGGTGGAAAAGATAATAGGGCTATCATATTTCGCAGCAATAGCGTTCAAAGTGCCAAATAAATTGGAAAAATTCTCATCGTTGTCGACATTTTCCTCCCGATGGGCACTGACAATAAAATACTCCCCTTTTCTCACATCTAATGTCGCCAAAGCAACAGAGGCTTCAATCTGAGGCATATAATGCTCTAATACTTCTTTCATCGGAGAACCAATTTTAATTATTGTTTCAGGGCTTATCCCTTCAGCTAAAAGATAACGACGGGCATGTTCAGAATTTGTCATATTTATATCACTGGCATGATCCACAATTTTTCGGTTAATCTCCTCCGGCACCCTTAGATCAAAACAACGATTTCCAGCTTCCATATGAAATATCGGGATCTTGCGCCGTTTCGCAGAAATCACCGCAAGACAACTATTCGTATCTCCATAGACAAGCACCGCATCTGGCTGCTCTTTTGCCATAATCTCATCTGATTTTGCAATCACATTTCCAATCGTCTGCGCAACAGTTTCGCCAGCCGCACTCAAAAAATAATCCGGCTTCCGTATTCCTAATTGCTGAAAAAATATCTCATTTAATTCATAATCATAATTCTGCCCAGAATGCACTAAGACATGCTTAACATACCGATCCAGCTCACATATAACCCTGCTTAATTTAATAATTTCAGGGCGCGTACCAACGATAGTCATAACCTTCATCATAATATAAACCCCCTTCAAATATACTTAACAACCCCTGCCCTATCACTAAACAACTCTCATTGCGTTGTTTAATAGACTCATGACTGCAAAGCTTTTTTCGAGATTTCCTCACCCAACTCATCAATCATTTCTTCCCAAGTTGGCGGTACAAACTGCACTTGTTCACAGAATTTCTTCGAATCAAGACTTCTATTGCATTGGAAAGTTTCATCTGGAACAATATCAACATTAAGCCGCATTTTATTTTTTATCAGCATCAAAAGATCGAACTTGCTTATAGGATCACTAGACACATGATAAAGACCTCTCAAAGCTCCATGCTTAACTATAATATCTTTTACTACCCTAGAAAGCGCACTAGTAGTCAGCCCAGAGAATATAGCATTAGTATATCCTTTTATGCTTTTATCATTTTGACTTAAAACCCATTCCAATAGCCCATATTTAGCGCTCAGCTCGGTTCCAATCATAGATGTCCGAATCGTAAGCGCTTTTCCATCGTCTACCTCTCCCAATAATTTAGTCCGTCCATATAAATCCAAAGGATCAGAAATATCCTCTTCGACATAACGGCCTTTTTTTCCTGAAAAAACACAATCCGTGCTTAAATGGATGAACCGGATATTATTCATGCTACACATAACGGCCATCTTATGAGGAAAAAGTGAATTTACCATAATACTTTTTATGGGGTCAGAGGCTTCTTTTATTTGCTTAATAATTCCGATACAATTAAGAACCACATCCGGTTTAATCGCATTTATAATCTTTTCAAAAGATCGAAAATCTTCCACGCAAGCACCGCAAATAGTCCTTTTCTTATCAAAAATCGAAAATCGTTCTACTTCAGAAAAAGCGCCACGGACCGTTACATATACATCAAAATCCTTCCTAAATAACTGCCAAGCAGTATGCCCCAGCATGCCAGTTCCACCAAGAATCAATATACGCATCCCACGCCTCCCTGGATCTCCTTTTGAATATAATCAAGCTTAAGAAGCGCCTCCTTGATCTCAGGAATGCTGAGCCTCTGAGTATTGTGAGAATGATAATCTTCAGCATGAGACACCAAATCTTCCCCCTCGACAAAATATTTGTTGTAATTAAGACCACGATTATCGGCAGCAATTCGGTAATAGCCCCCCACATCTTCGGCGTGGGCTATCTCCTCACGAGTCAATAACGTCTCATACAACTTCTCCCCATGCCGAGTACCGATAATTTTAATCTCATTTTTCGCCTTAAATAATTCCTTAAGAGCCAATGCCAAATCACCAATCGTTGACGCAGGTGCCTTTTTAACAAAAATATCACCCTGGCCTCCATGTTGATAGGCGTAAAGCACCAAATCAACGGCGTCTTCAATGGACATAAGAAAACGCGTCATATTAGAATCAGTAACTGTGAGCGGCTTATTCTCCTTAATCAATTTTACAAAAAGCGGAATAACCGACCCTCGCGATGCCATAACATTGCCATATCGCGTACAGTTAAAAATTATTTTTTTTGAATCAGTAAAACGAGATTTAGCCACCATCAATTTTTCCATCATAGCCTTGGAAACTCCCATGGCATTAATCGGATAAACCGCCTTGTCCGTACTTAACAAAATGACCCGTTTCACGCCATGAACGACAGCTGCATTCAAGACATGTTCTGTCCCGAGAATGTTGGTCCGCACCGCTTCCATCGGATAAAACTCACACGAAGGAACCTGTTTCAATGCTGCGGCATGAAACACATAATCAACTCCAGACATCGCAGAACTGAGGCTATCGTAATCCCGAACATCTCCGATGAAAAATTTTACTTTATCATCCTTCAATTCAATCCGCATGTCTTCCTGCTTCTTCTCATCACGGCTGAAAACACGGATCTCCTTGATCCCTGTATCCAAAAAACGTCGCAAAACGGCATTACCAAAAGAACCGGTCCCACCAGTTATAAGCAATGTTTTGCCAGTAAACATAGTATTTTCCTATCCATTGATTTTGTTAAACTGACCTTCCCCAATCCAGTGGACGTTTAGTTAAGACAGACCGCCTGTCTTTCGTACTCGAATGGGCTCATATAACCAAGCGTTGAGTGAGCCCGCTTGCGATTGTAAAACATCTCCACGTATTCAAAGATCCTTCTTCTTGCTTCTTCTCTGGTTCTAAACTTGT
>JBBRHV010000063.1:0-13031 GCA_038222225.1 Candidatus Omnitrophota bacterium | reverse complement strand
CGTCAAGCAGGTCCTGCGGCGCGTCGCCGAGGTGGCGGCCACGGCTCCGGATCCGCTGGAGATGGCAGCGAGCATCGGGCAGGCTGACGAGGATGGCGAGCTCCCCCTCCTGAGGAACCGTTTGAACAACCGACAGGCCGTTCTTTTTTTTCTCCCCACCTCCGGCCTCCGGCGCATAACGTTCTCTCAAAAGATCGAACATATAATCATCCGCCAAAAATACAGCCTGCGAATACACCATCCCCTGACGCCCGATCTTTAAATTCTGCACCATAGACTGAACGATGACCGACAAGCCGATCGACAAAATGACCACCGCCACCAATGCCTCCAGAAGCACGGTTCCTCTCTCTTGAAAAATATCCCTATTCCGATTCACATTCCGGATCAACATAGGCCCGTCCTAAAATAATCCCTGTTCGAACAGAGAGACACTCCTCTTTCGAGCACAGGCACACAACGGCCTTGCTCATTCGTCCGTCACGAAAAAGATCCACAACAGCAGCATCTGTCCGCAGTTCAAAATCTGAAGGAATCCGGTACACCTCCCCCCAGCGATCCTGCAAAGCGACAAAGTCAACCTCTCCGCCGTCTTTCTGACCCCATTCCTCCAACCAAAAAGTCCCTTCGGATGCGTCAACGGCAAGACGCAAAGAATTCTGACGGATCAGCGCTCGCGTGCGCCCGTAATGGAGATAATGAACCATGTCCTCAGCAGACTGTTTTAAACGCAATGATTCAAACACATTTTTATAGGAAGGAATCGCCGCCGCTGCGGCAATGCTGAGGATGATCAAAATCACAAAAATCTCAATGAAAGAGAATCCGCCGGTCCTCTTCAAGCGTTGTTTAACAATACGGCTCATGCATCGTTCTCACTCAAATGGCCTTTATTCAGGACTGTCCCCGTTGTCCTCAGCCCAGTTTGTCACATCATCTTCGCTTTCGATGCCGTCAGAGCCATAGGAGCACAGGTCATAACTGTCCGTATTATGTTCCCCGGGAAACTGATAGACATACGGCCGTCCCCACGGATCTTTCGGGATCTCTTTCTTCTTCAGATAGGGTCCCTTCCAATTGTTCGGGACCGGAGACGTGGCGGGTTTCACAATCAACGATTTCAATCCCTGGTCGGTCGCGGGCAAACGTCCGTTATCCAACTCATACATATCCAGGGCGGCAGAAAGATTGGCGTCGATATCGGTCTGCGCTACCGATAATCGCGCATCCTCCCCGCGCCCGGCGATATTGGGAACCACCATCGCGGCAATCACCCCGATGATCATAACAACCAGAAGAATCTCTACTAACGTTAAACCGCGTTGACTCTGACATTTATCCACACTGTCCTCCTTACGTATATTTACTGAACCATTAAATTCATTCGAAAGATCGGCATCAGCATTGCCAAAACAATGAATCCGACAAACGCGCCCAATACCAAAATCAGGACCGGCTCGATCAACGACGTTAGAGTCTTGATCGCCCGTTGGGTTTGTCTCCCATACAGCTGCGCGAGTTTCAAAAGGCCGGAGGCTAATGCGCCCGACGTTTCGCCGATGGAAATTAAATTCAATGACGTTTCTGAAAACAACACGCATCCGCTCAAGGCCTCGGTCAACGGGTCACCATCGCGGACCCGGATGATGGCCCCATTTAAGTCTCTTTCCAGAACCGCGTTTCCGGAAATCCCTTTGACCGCTTCCAAAGCAGAGACAATATCAACGCCGGACTGAACGAGCATCCCCAAGGTCCGCGCAAATCTTTCCAATACAGATCGACGGATCAGATCACCTATTAAGGGAACCCTCAAAATAAACCGGTCAAAACGCAGCCGCCCCTCAGCGGTCTTTAATGTCCTGTATGCATACAGCCCTGCCAGAACGCTCACCAGAAGCATCGCCCACCAGAATCGCGCAAAGACAAAACTGATCCCCATCAGAAGGCGCGTCGCCAGCGGCAATGATTCGCCAAGATCATCAAAAATTCCGACAATACGCGGAATAACCCACGTCAGAAGAACAAAGATCGTACAAATCCCCACGCTAAGAACAAACGCCGGATAAACCAGGCTCGCGGAAACATTTGAACGGATCTCCTGATCCCGCTCCAGGACATCCGCCAAATAGCTTAAAACGTCCTCCACGGTCCCGCTGAGCTCGCCGGACTGAACCATGTTCACCACAACATTCAGAAAAACCTTCGGATGTCGGCCTAAGGCCTGCGATAAGGACGCCCCGTCCTGAACATCACCGGCGATCTTCCCGACAACCTCCCGCAGAACAGGCTGCTTCGTCTGCCGCTCGATCAGAGTCAAGGCCTGCATCACCGGCAGACCCGATTCCGCCAAATCACTTAACTGCCGGATAAAAACAGCAACCTCCGCCCGGGAAACCTTACGGTGAAACCCCTTTAAAAAAGCACGCGGCGGCTCCGGTAAAACCTTGCGCAGGACATCGGCTTTTAACCGGATATCAACCGGAGAAAGCCCCATTTTCAAAAGACGCGCGATTGCCGCCTCGGTATGTTCAGCCGTGATCTGTCCGTCAACTGTTTCGGCAGGACCCTTTTTCGCTCGATAAATAAATTCCGGCATGTATTTAAAAACCCCTCCCATGAAAAGACTCAGCCGTTTTCTTCTTTCGTAACGCGCATGACCTCTTCAATAGTGGTGACCCCCTTAAGAACTTTTTCCCAACCATCATCCATCAGGGTCTTCATCCCCAAGGCCATGGCTTTTTCCTTGATCTTTACAGATGATATTTTCTGAGCGATCATTTCCTTGATTTCATCATGAAGCACCAGGAATTCATAAATCCCTTCCCGCCCGTAGAATCCGCTGTCCGCACAAAATTCACAGCCCTTGCCCTCAAAAACCGCAATGGCGGAATCCCCCTCCACCTTGACCCCCAAATCACGCGCCACCTGCGAGGCCAGCTGAACCGGGACTTTGCATTTCGGGCAGATCCGACGGACCAGGCGCTGAGCAATAAAACCCTCCACCGCGCTTGAAATCAAATACGGCTCAACACCCATATCCATCAGCCGCGTGATCCCGCTGGCAGCATCATTGGTATGCAGCGTTGAAAAAACCAAATGCCCGGTCAACGCAATCTGAATCGCGATCTCAGCGGTTTCAAAATCCCGCACCTCCCCGACCATCATCACATCAGGATCATGCCGCAGCATCGAACGAAGTCCGGAAGCAAAGGTAAACTTGATCGCAGGATTGATCTGAAGCTGAATAATGCCTTTCAGTTGATATTCGATCGGATCTTCAATCGTGATGATCTTTTTCCCCGCATTGTTGATCCGGGAAAGGCCGGAATACAGCGTTGTGGTTTTTCCGCTTCCGGTCGGACCGGTCACAAAAATAATCCCGTACGGCTTATGAATCAGGCTGTCCAGAATCTTTAAGTTGCCAGCCGAAAGACCCAATTCATTAAAATCAAAAAGATGGCTTGAGCTCAAAAGCCGAATCACGACACTCTCCCCATAGGGGGTCGGCAAAAACGAAACCCGCAGGTCAAGCTGCGCGCCGCTGACCTTCACTTTAAATCGTCCGTCCTGCGGAAGACGTTTTTCTGCAATGTTCAAATGCGACATAATCTTGATCCGCGAATTGATCGCATCGCGAAAGACCCAGATATTCGAAGGAACCTGCGCGTCTGACAGCACCCCGTCAATCCTGTAGCGGATCTTCAGTTCGTCTTCATACGGTTCAATATGAATATCCGTCGCCCGCCGGTTATACGCCTCCAGCAGGATCTGGTTGATGAATTTTCCAATCGATGCCTCCGACTCAATTTCGGAAAGATCAGCAACCGCAAAATCTTTCGCCGTGCCCTTGCTCTTCTGCGCGCCCATCATCGCATCAATCGTTTCCGCTCCGACACCGTAATATTTATTGATCATCTCCGCGATATCCGACTCGCTGGATAAGACCGTTTTAATGCAGCCGGGCCACACGGTCTCCACCGCATCCAGCATGGACAGATCGAACGGATGAGGCGTGGCGACCGTTAAGATGTCATCGTGATGTTCTATGGGAATAACATTGAAATGCGAGGCAAACTTGGCCGGCAGAATGCTGATGACATGATTGGGAATATTCAACGCTTTGACATCCACATACTCACATCCCATCTGTCCGGCGAGAAGCGGCATAAAGACCGCTTCTTCACTGATAAAACCCAACCGCAGAAGAACGAGCCCCAGCAGCTCTCCCGTCGACTTCTGCTCCTCCAAGGCCGTCTGAAGTTGATGCGGAGTAATCAGCCCTCTCTCAGTCAGAAGTTGCCCCAACGGAATTTCATGCTTTACATTCATTGGCTGTCCTTAAAATCGCCGCCTTCTGAACATCATGGCAGGAACGAATGCTTTCTTGATGAGACGGCTCCTTGGGAAAATACGCTCCCTTAGCCATAAAAAGACGTCCCGCAATGAAAGATTTTCTGAGCATGTCGTCGAAAAATTATTTCGCTGATCCGCTCTTCTCGATTTTCGGTTTTAAAAAGATAATATATTCAGCATTATCCGAATGGACTCTATCCCGGCGGAATGCGCCGCCCAACACCGGCAGATCTCCCAACAGAGGGACCTTGCGCGTGCGTGATACGGTCTGTCTTTTCAAAAGGCCTCCGAACACCAAGTGCATATCGCTTTTGACCTGAAACATTACCGGCTCATGCGCTCGGATCACCACTGCTCCGCTGTCCCCGACGTTTCCTCCCATCCAGAACAGCTGGAACAAAAACCGCATTGAAATATTTTTCTCCAGAGGAACAACTTGCGCCATAAATTGCGTGTTGAGCTTAAATCCCTGCGGATCCAATTGAAAATCTTTTTCCGGCAGCATAAGACTTGAAAAAGGATTGTTTGTATCAATAATAAAGGTCTGCTCCTGGCCGGATACCGCCTTGATCTCAATCGGCATCAGGTCTTCAACGTCCCCGACCGTGTCTAACGCTTCCAAAAGAACATCAAAATCCTCTTCACTTAACATCCCGAATTGTATCTGATGGCTGTTTGAGCTTTCTTCTCCGGTTCCATTGAGCTCAACCTGCTGATAATCAGAAAGAATCGCCTCCCAATCTACCCCGTCGGCATGTTCTTCATTCAACATAATCCGCACAATCTTCCCCTCAAGAACGACCTCTATTTTTTGATCCTGAGACTGAATAAATTGAACAATGCTGACCACCGTTTCCGGCTGATCCGTCACCGTTATAGACTGCTCACTTTCATTGAATTCCACCTTGCCCAAACCCGGATGAATGAGCTTCTCCACTTCACCCTTGAGCTCGCCAATCGTAACATTGACAAGCGCAATGGTTTTTGTCGTCACAATGACATCCCGCTCTTTCATCAGACTTTTGATCGCACCCACCGATGCCGCCGCATCTAAAACGACGATCTGGCGGTTCTTGTAATCAATAAAAATCCTGCCGGTCTCTGTCTTAAGCGCCCGCGCTAAAATCTCCATCCCCGCCAGATCAGCCTGCTCGATCTTAACGATCGCCGCAGTTTGCCCCTTTTGAAATTCTTTACCCATGCGGACTTGATAATCAGCCGGCGTCATAAATGCTATCACGTCCCCCTGACGATCAAAGGCAAAACCATACACGTGCGCCAAGACCGACAGCAGCTCGGCCACAGAAATATCTTCAACGGAAAGAGTCAAAACGCCCTGCGCCTGTTCTGACGCCACTAATGTCAGCCCTGCCTTCTGGGATATTTCGTTAAAAACATTTCGCAACGGCAGGCCTTTGATATCCAGAGAATGAAGCGCCTCCTTGAGCACAGCCTGATCGGGCGTCTTAAACGGTTCCACTTTTTGAGCATTCAAAACCGTGCTGTATTCCGAATCTGGCATGACCGTCTCTGCCGTTGTGCTGTCATCTTCAAAGGCGTCCAGCATTTGATCAACAACGATTTCCCGTTCTGCCGCCTGCGCCGGGCACACAGACAGAACAAGATAAAAGAATATATAAAAATAAATATGTTTATAGTGGCCCAAGAAAACTCCCCTCTTTTATGTAGCTTTATTATAACAAACGATTGTTCGGCCGCCATCAAATCTGCAACTTTTTACAAATTCTCCAACTGCAGATTGATCAGTCTCAAGATTTTTTCTTGGATCACTGAATCATCCGGATAAATCTCATTGATTTCTCTCAGGATTTCCAGGGCCTGATCCAGGTCTCCCATCCGATACAAGATGTCGGCCCTAAGTTCCAGATAGACCGATCGGCCCGGATTATATGCCAACGCCTGATCAATAAATTCAAGCGCCTGGCCCAGTTCTGTCTGATCCTCCATGGAGAGCTTCGCCAGATCATACAGCGCCACCGTATTCTTTGGATACTCCCGCAGGCTTTCCACCAGAAGCGTTCGCTTCTCCACGGATGTCAACTGGTCCTCCGATATACGATACTGAATGTAGGAAGGATTGGTCTGTGATAAAACCACCACCGGAAAAATGACCATCGAAATATTAAAAACGTAATGCATAATAATGCTGGGCTTCGAGGAACCGGTCCATGCCCGCATCAAAGTCAGCATCAACCCGATGCCCATCACTGCGAAGATTGAAAAATAATCTCCGGAATACTGTTCCATGTGAATTCCGCCGAACATCAGGGTCACAACCAGGACGGCAATTCCCCTGCCTTTAACACGCTCTAAGACAGAATAAAAATATCCGCGAAAAATAAGCTCTTCGAAAAACGGAGCCGCCAGGAGCCCGATAACAAAAAGAAGGCACACGGACAAAGGCGTGTCTGCCCGATCCATCAGCTCACTAAACGGAGTCGCCGGAGAAACATCGCGAAAAAACAGGATCCACACCGAGAAGGCAGAAAACACCAAACCAACACAAACTGGCACAACCCATAATTTAAAAAAAGACCTCACCGGAACCTTGAGTCCGACCAGCTCTGCCAACGTCGTGCCCGGCAGACGCCGGCTGACCTGCGCAATCAAAGTCAGCATAATGATTCCGGCAAAAAATGACAGCAGAACAACACGGACCATCTCCGGTTCCAGCACCGTGATCCGCCAGGATAATGCTTTTAAAATGAACGAAACGGCGATCGCCCCAATAAACCATTTCATCAGAACGCCCGTGGCTTCCATGCATAGAACAAACGGATAGGACCGGAGCCCTTCCTGGTAAAGCCCCTGCTCCTGCAGCCGTATCACGACACGGGCCCTCCTGAGGAGATAAAAAATAATAAGCAAAGCCAGCAAGAACACCGCCAGTTCACCCATGCGGTCAACCTGCGCCACTAAAACCACGCATAAAATCGCGACAATCCCCTTCAAAGAATAGGTGTAGGAAATAACCTGACGGAATGTTTCTCCTTGAATTTTTTTCAGAAAAAACAGATCGCAGAAAACAAAAAACGGAAGAAGAACAAATAACGCATTCATATAAAAATCTTGCCTTTAGGTATGGTTGATTTATTCCGGCCGTTTCCAAGGCGCCTGCAACTTTAAAGGCACGACCCGCTTCACAGACCCGTCCTCATTATAAAGGGTCATTTTCTTTGTTTTATAATTCCTGACATACGAACGCCGACCTTGCGGGGTGTATCCCCGCTTGAGTTCCATACGATCCTTGTTCCAGAATTCTTCCCGCAAAAGGGTGCCATCCTCATAAAACACTTTACGGCGCACTAAAGATCCCTTTTTATACCAGGAGACCTCCCGCGCTTTTCCGTTGGAATAAAATGTTTTATACACACCATGTTTGTGGATTTGTTCCGCCGACAGAGGAAGGACCCCCGAGCACAGCAAACACAACAGGATACAGCCTAATCGAATATGACTCTTTGCCCTTTCAAGCTTCATTACGCGAACTCCATCGTTGGTCTGGCTTTAAAATCTGATGCAATATTGTAGCACTCTTTCGCTCTTCAATAAAGTATGGACTTGTCGCAATTGTAATCAAGTCCGCACTCCTGATTTGCGCCTGAATAAAATCAATTTTAAGCGCCTGCGGAATATACCCCATATCCTCAGAAAACACATCCATATCAATATCAAGGACCTTCTGTGGTTCTGGAACCGATTCAAAGGCCTTCAAATGATCGCAATGGATCACTTCAGAAAAAAACCCGCGTTCCAGCGCAGGAACAATGAAATTCCCGACATTCAAAACAGTGTTGGCATATTGAAAAGCCGCTTTCAAACCTTCCGGGGCTTTAGGGTCTCCCGCAAAACCTTCTGAAGGCCAGCGGGTATCTTTATGCTGATCAACATGGATCAGCTTCGCCCCGGGCTCAAAAAGACCCTGCCCCATAGCCCAAACCCAAAACACAAACGCGTGATTGTGATTATCAAAAATAAAAAAATGTTTCCCGTGCGCCTTCCAATAGACGAAATGCCTGAGCCCCTTTCGAGCAATTTCGTTTCCCTCATACATCTCGCAAAAGGCGTTCTCCTCTCCGGTCTCAACATCCTCAAGCGCTCCCTCGATCAACGGCGCCACATAAATTCGCTTATTTTGACGCTGATCAAAGGAAAACGCATTATTGCTGACCGGCTGATCAATAAAAAATCCCCGATAACACGCCCTCAATGTTTCGATCGTCATAGTTCAAACCCGTCTGCAGATATTTTCAAAAACACCCCTCTCCTTAAGAAAATCAGGCTCCCACCGCAAAAAACGCCTTTTTTAAAAATTCACTTCCCGTCTTTCTTATGTGGAATTTTTCGCTATAATAATGTATCACATGAACGCGCCCTTGAACAAACGACCCATTCTTATTTTTGACTTTGACGGCACCATCGCCGATACGCACCACTATATCGTGACGATCAGCAACCGGCTGTCCGAAGAATTCAACTACCTGAAAATCCCTCCCGAAGAAATCGAGCACCTGAAAGACCATACCGTTCAGGAAGTGATCCAGCACCTGAAAGTGCCCTGGCTTAAAATCCCTGCGATTATCACACGCGCCAAAGAAGAATTTTACAGCGATATCCGGAATATCAAACCCATTGAAGGCTTAAGCGACGTCCTGCGGTCCCTGAAAAAGGCGGACGTGCACATCGGCATCCTTTCCTCCAACTCCATCGAGAACATCCAATATTTTCTGAGCAATCATGATCTGGATTTCTTTGATTTTATCGAATCCACCTCCAAGATCTGGGGGAAAAATATTTCACTCAAGAAAATGATCGACCACCTTCACCTTGTCAAAGAAAACATTATTTATATCGGCGATGAAATCCGCGACGTCGAAGCCGCAAAAAAAATCAACATGAAGGTGGCGGCCGTTACCTGGGGCTACAATTCAGGAGCCGCCCTTCAAAAACGCAACCCCGACTTCTTGATCCATACCCCTCAGGAACTTTTTCAGCTCTGTCCCGCGTTTACTGACGTTCCGTGATCAGATCCAATAACGCGCCGAACACCTCCGCCACCGAAATCTCTGATAGCGGTCTAAAAATTTCCCTGTTAAAGGCGTACTGCTGATAAACACCCCAACGATTCGGCCTCGAACCCTGCGCACCCCGGATAAAAATTCCCACAACCGGTGTTTTCTGCATCCACGCCAAATGATACGGCCCGGAATCCAAAGACAGACAAAACTGCGCCGCCCCTAAGATCGCCGCTGATTCCGTTAAATCCGTCCGCCCGATCAAATTACACACTCGTTGAGACCGCAAGACATCCTTAAAAACAAGTTCAATCTCTTCCCGCTTCTCCGATCCGATCAAGAGAATACGGCCCTTAAATTGATCCAAAAGCTGTTCTGCGACCTGCTTGAAATTTTCAAGGGGCCATTGTTTATCGGGATTGGAGGTAGTCATATGAAATACACCAAACAGCTCTTCTTCCCGCAACCCGAACTTGGATAGAACGCTTGCCCTCAAAAGACGATGCTTAAATCCCAACTGTATGGCGCCGTTCCAGGGCCGGGGACACAAGGCATCCACGACAGCCAAATTTTGATCGATCTCATGGACCTCCGCCGCATCTTTACAATCCGCCCTCTTGTAATTCAAAAACCCCCCCCATTTGCGATCAAATCCGATCCGCCAATTCGCACCCAGAACCCAGGCCAAAACATGAAGTCTTTTATGCGGATGAGTGATGATCACACAATCAAATTTCTTAACCCGCAGACGCTGGTAAATCCGCCAGAACCCTCGCCATGTCTCAAGCTCGGAAAAGGTCGCCTGTTCAAAAGCATCGATATCCACGATCTGACTTAAGACCGGCTCAACGGACGACTGACACAGCATGGTTAAACGGGACTGAGGGAAATTGTCTTTCAAACGATGGATGAGCGGGACATTCATCAGCACGTCCCCTAAACGGTCGAGACGGATGACAAGAATGTTTTTTAAAAAATGCTTCATAATTTAGGATGCATATAGTGACGCAATTGCTCAAAGTTGCGTTCACTGGAAAGAATATGATATTTTTCAAAACGCCAAGACCCGGCCTCCGGCTCAAAAGCGCTGATATCCAAATGATCAAAAAGCTGTCCTGTTTCAAAATGGCGCAACTCCAGCCCCGCGCTTCGGGCGATCGGCCAGGCCCCGCCGAAATCCCAGAGATTGGACCGGTCCAGCGAACCGCAGGCCCGGCCGATCGCCGGCCAGCATAAGTTCACCACCGCGCAGGCTGAAACCAAAAAACGGCAATCCGTATAAGCCCAGTCATGATTTTTGAAAAAATGATCTGACAGCATAAACAGCGACTTGCTTGAAATCTCGACATCGATCGGCACGATCTCTACCCTTTTTTGCAAAGGGGTAAAGGCCTCAGTCATAAAAAAGGACCGATCTCCATCGCAATAAAACATTTCCCTGAGCATCGGGAAATACACCACGCCCAGCCAAGGTTTGAGATCTTTTAAAAGCGCGATCGAAACACCATAAAGAGGAATTTGGTTGGCGTACAGCCTAGTCCCATCAACCGGATCCAGCGCCCAAACAAAGGGAATATTTTCCAGAAATTTCTGATCGCGGTATTCCAGGCGCTTGGGATCTTCTTCATCAATCAATATATGGACACCTGTCTTCAAATGGCTATCCAGGCGCTCACGCACCATGGCCGAAATCGCATGGTCCGCTTTGGTCACCACCGAATCATCGGATTTTAAGGTCGCTCCGCTATCGGCAATAAGCTCAAGGGAAATACGCCCTGCCTCGCGGGCTATGCCAAACATGAGTTTTAAGAATGTCTCTGCGTTATTCATAGGAACCTTTGATTTGCGTTTACCGAAACTGCCGCACCGTCTTGAATTTTAAAAATATCTTACATGAATACCCCTGCCCAGTCCAGCCTTATCTAGCCACGCTTAAACCGCGTGATCAGCCGCCCCTTCAGAACGGAGCGCCGAAGCCCGCGCAAGCGCAGCATCAATATTGTGACAAATATTGTCTTGGCCGATCTCATCATACAGACCGGCTTTTTGCAGGGCGATTAACGGCTGGGCATGAATGCCGGACAAGATCAGATGAATATGATTCTTTCGAGACAGCACAAAGGCCTGCCGCAAGGCATTCAAAGCAGTGGCATCAATGCTTAAGACATGCCGCATTCTCAGAATCCGGACACGCGTCTGGCTGTCAATGGTGTTCATGGTTGAAATAAACGTTGAGACCATCCCGAAAAAAAACGGGCCATTGATCTCATACACTTCAACCCCGGCCGGAATTTCCCTTCGGCTGATAGCCGCCGGATCATCGCGGTCCTCTTCGTCGGTGAATTCCTTGGTGATCATGCTGATATTGGCGACATTGGCCAGCCGATTCATGAATAACAGCGCTGATAAGACAACCCCGACCTGGATCGCAACGGTCAGATCAACCAGCACCGTTAAAAAAAAAGTTGTGATCAGAACCACCACATCACTTTTGGGAGATTTTAAAATCATCAAGAATGATTTCCATTCACTCATCCGGTAAGCGACCAAGATCAGGATCGCGGCCAAAACCGGCATCGGAATGTAACCAAGCCACCGGCCAAAAACAATCATGCTGACCAGCACCGTCAACGCGTGAACGATCCCGGCCACCGGGGTACGACCGCCGTTGTGAACATTGGTGGCGGTGCGGGCAATCGCGCCGGTTGCCGGCATCCCGCCAAAAAGCGCCGATGCGATGTTGGCAATTCCTTGCGCGATCAGCTCCGTGTTTGAACGGTGCTTTCCGCCGATCATCCCGTCCGCCACAACCGCTGATAACAACGACTCAATGCTTCCCAGAAGCGCAATGGTCAAGGCGGCCGGCATCAGCATCTTGATCTGTTGAAGATGAAAGGCCGGCAGATGAGGAAGAGGAATATGCTGAGGAATAGAACCGAACCGCGTCTGAATGGTCTCAACCGGAAGATGAAAGACCTGCGCCAGGCCGGTTCCCAAGATCAAGGCAACCACCGCCCCGGGAACGGTTTTGATGTGTTTTTGCCAAACCAAAATAAAAATGAACGTGAGTAAGCCGAGCATCAGCGCGTAAACATTAACGGTAGACCCATATTCAAAAACCGCTTTCCATTTTTCCAGAAACTCAGCCGGATTGACCGCCATCGTCAAGCCTAAAAAGTCCCGGATCTGGGAAGAAAAAATAATCAGAGCGATCCCTGAGGTGAAGCCGATGGTCAAAGGATAGGGAATAAATTTGATCACCGCCCCCAGCCGCGCGAATCCCATCAGGCACATGATCACTCCGCCTAAAAGCGTCGCGATAATCAAACCATCGACCCCGAACTGCTGAACAATGCTGTAAACGATCACGACAAAAGCGCCCGTCGGACCCCCGATCTGGACCCGGCTTCCACCAAGGAGCGAGATCAATAAACCGGCCACCACCGCCGTCACCAGTCCCCGGTCCGGCGTCACTCCGGAGGCGATCGCAAAAGCAATCGCCAGAGGCAAGGCCACGATCCCCACAATGATACCGGCCAGAACATCCGCCCGAAACTGCCGCAACGAATAATCTTTTAAGGTGGTCAATAATTTCGGTTTAAAAGCCCCGGCTTCCACAGAACCCTCCCTCTATTAAAAAAC